>CAZGYD010000081.1:0-12889 GCA_964530115.1 uncultured Rhodocyclaceae bacterium
ATGCCCGAGGCCGACGCGCTCGAGGGTCTGCGCCGCCTCGGCCATGAGCGGAAACTCAGCCGTCGTAGGACGCCAGAAGCGGAAGCTCGAGCCCCAGTCGCGGGTGCGCGACTGCACCGCGAGCGCCGCGTTCTCGGGCGCGGTGAGGTGCAAGAAGAGATGGGTGATCTGGAACGAACGGCCGAGCCCCACCGCGGCCCGCCGGGCCATCGGCAGCCGCGTTACGTCTTGCCCGGCGAAGACCCCGGTGCCCCCCTCCGCGACCCCCCTGCCCGAGCGGCCCAGCCCCGCGGCCGCCGCCCGGTCGGTCGCCAGTCGCGTGCCGGCTTGCCCGGCTAAGACCACGGTGCCTCCGGCGGGGACGATCCTGCCCGAGGCGGGGTGCACGAGCGTCGTCTTGCCCGCGCCGTTGGGGCCGATCAGCGCATGCAGTTCGCCCTCGGCGACATGGAGATCGACGCCGTTGGCGGCCCAGACGCCGCCGAAATGGCGCTTGAGACCGGTCACCTCGAGCATGGCAGTGCCTGTTGCAGCATGCCGGCGAGTCCTCGCGGCGCGAACAGCACCACGGCCAGCAACGCGAACCCGATGTACAGATGGCCATGGACGGTGAAGGCGGCGAGCAGCTCTTCGAGGCCGAGCAGGGCCAGCGCGCCGGCAAGGCCGCCATGGCGGCTGCCGACGCCGCCGAGGATCACCATGACGAGCAGTTGGCCCGACTGCGTCCAGTAGAGCAGGCCGGGCGATGCGAGGCCGTTCTGGTTGGCGAGCAGCGCGCCCGCGAGTCCGGCCACCGCGCCGCCGATCGAGAAGGCGGCGAGCTTGAGCCTTTGCACCGGGTAGCCGAGCGCCGCCATGCGCGTCTCGTTCTCACGGATGCCCGCGAGCGCCCTGCCGAAGCGAGCCAACGACAGGCGCTTGAGGCCGAGGAGCGCCGCGGCCAGGCAGGCGAGCGCCGCGAGATAGAGCTGGCGGTCGTCGGCGAGGTCGAAGGGGGCAAGCGTCGAGCGGCTGACGAGCGGCAGCCCGTCCTCGCCGCCATAGGGCTTCAGAGAGACGACGAGGTAGTAGAGCATCTGCGCGAAGGCGAGCGTGATCATGATGAAATACACGCCGCGCGTGCGCAGGGAAATCGCGCCGATGATGATCGAGGCCGCGATCGCGACCGCGACGGCGGCCGGCCAGGCGATCCAGGCCGAAGCGATGCCGTGGCTCATCAATATCGCCACCGTGTAGGCGCCGAGGCCGAGAAAGGCCGCGTGGCCGAAGGCGACCATGCCGCCGTAGCCGACGATCAGGTTGAGGCTGGTGGCCGCGAGCGCGAAGATGAGTACGCGCGTGGCGAAACCGATGTAATACGTTTGATCGGCGGCCTCGAGCGCGAAGGGCAGGGCGACGGCGGCGAGCAGGAGCGCCGGCTCGGCAAGCCGCTTCATCCGCGCGCCGGGAATAGGCCGGTCGGCTTCCAGAAGAGCACGGCGGCCATGAGCAGGTAGATGAGAATCGAGGCGAGGGCCGGGCCGAGATTCGCAGCGACCTCCGCGGAAGCCAGCGAACGGAGCAGGGTCGGCAAGAGCGCGCGGCCGAGCGTGTCGGCGATGCCGACCAGCAGGCTCCCCACCAGCGCGCCGCGGATCGAGCCGATGCCGCCGATGACGATGACGACGAAGGCGAGGATCAGGATGTTCTCGCCCATGCCGATCTGCACCGCGAGCAGGGGCCCGAGCAGTGCGCCGGCGACGGCGCAAAGTGCCGCGCCGAGGGCGAAGATCGCGGTAAACAGCAGGCGCACGTCGATGCCCAGGGCCTCGGTCATCTCGCGGTTCGCCGCGCCCGCGCGCACCCACATGCCGACGCGCGTCTTCGCCACGAGGACGTAGAGGAAGGCGGCGACGGCGAGGCCGACGGCGATGATCACGAGCCGATAGGCCGGATAGAGGAAGCCGCCGAACTCGACGGGGCCGGCGAGGGCCTCGGGGACGTTGAGCATCACCGGCTGCGCGCCCCAGATCATGCGCACGGTTTCGTTGGCGATCAGGATCAGCGCGAAGGTGGCGAGCACCTGCGAGAGATGGTCGCGCTCGTAGAGCCGGCGCAGCAGCGCGAGTTCGAGGATCGCGCCGATGGCCGCCATGCCGACCACGGCCGCGGCGATGCCGGCGAGGAAGGAGCCCGACGCCTGCGTCGCGGCGGCCGCGAGATAGGCGCCGCCCATGTACAGGGAGCCATGGGCGAGGTTGATCATGTCCATGATGCCGAACACGAGCGTGAGCCCGGCGGCGAGCAGGAACAGCATCAGGCCGAACTGGAGGCCGTTCAGCGCCTGTTCGAGGACGAGCTGCGCCATCGCGCCCCGCTTACTTCATCCGGCATTCGCCGGCGTAGGCATCGGCGTGGTTCGTGAAGATGGTGCCCATCAGCTTGTTGGTGATGCGCCCCTGGGCATCCTGGCGGATCAGGCGCAGGTAATAGTCCTGGACCGGAAAGTGGTTCGGCCCGAAGCGGAAGGCGCCGCGCACCGACTGGAATTTCGCCGCCTCGAGCGCCTTGCGCACGGCCGCCTTGTCTTCGATCCGGCCCTTGACGTCGCGCACGGCCGCGTCGATCAGGAGCGCCGCATCGTAGCCCTGCGAGGCATAAAGCGAGGGCAGCCGGCCGTATGCCTTCTGGAATTCGGCGACGAACTTCCTGTTCGCGGGGTTCTCCATGTCGTGCGCCCAGTGGCTCGAGTTGAACAGGCCGAGCATCGGCGCGCCGACCGCCTTGATCACGTCCTCGTCGGCGGAAAAGCCCGGCGCGAAGAGGCGAATGTCCTTCGACAGCCCGGCGGCGACGAACTGCTTGACGAAGTTGATGCCCATGCCGCCGGGCAGGAAGAAGAACACGGCATCGGGCTTCGCGGCGCGGACCTGGGCCAGTTCGGCCGCGTAGTCGAGCTGGCCGAGCTTGGTCCAGATCTCCTCGGTCGCGCCCTTGTAGAAACGCTTGAAGCCGGTCATCGCGTCCTTGCCACCGGGATAGTTCGGTGCGATCAGCACGACGCTCTTGAAGCCCTGGTCATTGACGTACTTGCCCACCGCCTCGTGCAGATTGTCGTTTTGCCAGGCGACGTTGAAGAAGAAGGGGTTGCATTCGGCCCCGGCAAGCTGCGAGGGGCCGGCGTTCGCCGAGACGTAGAAGGTCTGGCTGTCGAAGACCGGGCGGGCGACCGCGAGCATGATGTTCGAAAAGACGATGCCGGTCATGAAATCGACCTTGTCCTTCTTGAGGAACTTCTCGGTCGTCTGTTTGGCGACATCGACGTTCTGCTGGTCGTCGGCGACGATCACCTCGGCCGGCAGGCCGCCCAGTCGGCCGCCCAGGCCCTTCACGGCGAGATTGAAGCCGTCGCGGATGTCCACGCCGAGGCCGGCGCCGGGACCGGAAAGCGTGGAGAGGAAGCCGACTTTCACCGAGTCGGCGGCGAACGCAGAAGCCGCGGAGATCAGGGCGAATGCCGCGAGCGCGGTGAGGCGAAGGGCAGGGCGCATGCTGGAGTCCTCGTTCGATGAAGTTGGAAGGAAACGAAGCCGTCTGGGAAGCCCGCGATTCTAGTTCAGAAATGATCCCGCCATTCCCGCAGCGCCGTGAACACCTCGAGCTCGTCCGCGGGCGCGCGGCCAAGCCGCGCGGTCACCGCGGCGATGACGGCGGGCTCGTGGCAACGCAGGAAGGGATTGGTCGCGAGTTCGTCTTCGAGCGTGAACGGGACGGTCGGCCGGCGCGCGGCGAGACGCTTGCGCGCTTCTTCGGAACGGGCCGGCAGCGCCGGGTTGTCCGGCTCGACGGCACGCGCGAAACGCAGTCCCGAGGCCGTGTATTCGTGGGCGCAATAGATGAAACTCAGCCGCGGTAACGCGCCGATGCGGCCAAGCGCCGCGAATAGCTGGGCCGCCGAGCCCTCGAAGATCCGCCCGCAGCCGCAGGCGAACAGGGTGTCGCCACAGAACAGGGTGCCTGGGCGATAATAGCCGACGTGTCCGCGGGTATGGCCGCGCAGGTCGAGAACGTCGAATTCGGCCCCGATCGGCTCGATGCGGATGTGCTCGCCGCCGGCGACCGGATGGGTGGTGCCGGCGACGTCTTCGGCGGCCGGTGCGAACACCGACACGGGCCAGCGGGCGGTCAGTTCGGCGATGCCGCCCGTGTGGTCGCGGTGGTGGTGGGTGATCAGGATCGCGCAGAGCCTGTCGCCGGTGACGTCGAGGTGCCTGATCACCGGCATCGCGTCCCCGGGATCGACGACCGCGATGTCGCGGCCCCGGCGCAGGCACCAGATGTAGTTGTCCTCGAAAGCGGGCAGCGGGAAGATGTCCAGTTCGTTCATGCGCGGATTCTAATGTCGGCTCAGGGATTCTCCGATTGGCTCGAGACGCCCCAAGGGCGCTACGTGCTCGCCTGGGAGCAGGCCAAGCACGACCAGCTGGTCGCCGACATCTTCGGCTTCAATGCAGTCCAGATCGGCTGGCCGGGGCTCGATTTCCTGCGCGCCAACCGCATGCCCTTTCGCATCAAGTGCGACGACCGCGACGGCGGCGTCGCCCTGCGCGCGGATCTCCATCACCTGCCGCTGGCCTCGAACAGCGTCGATCTCGTCGTCCTGCCGCACGTGCTCGAATTCGATCCGAACCCGCACCAGATCCTGCGCGAGGTCGAGCGTATCCTGGTGCCCGAGGGGAGCGTCATCATCGCCGGTTTCAATCCCTTCAGCCTCTGGGGCGTGCGCCGGGGTCTGGCGCGGCGGGAACGGCTGCCGCCGTTCGGCGGCAAATACATCAGCCTGCCGCGTCTCAAGGACTGGTTCGCACTGCTTGGACTGGAACCGCATGCCGGCGCCTTCGGCTGCTACGCACCTGCGGTGACCCAGGAAAAGTGGCTGCGGCGCTTCCATTTCCTCGATGCCGCCGGTGACCGCTGGTGGCCGATCGGCGGCGCCGTCTATGTCATCCAGGCGATCAAGCGGGTGCCCGGCATGCGGCTCCTGATGCCCAAATGGAAGGACCGGCTGGCGCGGGCGAAAGCGCTGATCCCCGTTGCGCGGCGGGGAAGCGACCCGTCATGAGGCAGGAGGTCGACATCTTCACCGACGGCGCCTGCAGCGGCAATCCCGGGCCAGGCGGCTGGGCGGCGATCCTGCGCTGGAACGGCCACGAAAAGGCGCTTTCGGGCTTCGCCCCGGAGACGACCAACAACCGCATGGAGCTCACCGCGGTGATCGAGGCCCTGCGCTCGCTCAAGCGGCGGGTGCCGGTGCGCGTTCATACCGATTCGCAGTACGTGCAAAAGGGCATCACCGAGTGGATCCGCGGCTGGAAGCAGCGCGGCTGGAAGACGGCGAACCGCGAGCCGGTCAAGAACGCGGATCTCTGGCGGGAGCTCGACGAAATCGCCTCCGGCCACGACATCGAATGGATCTGGGTGCGCGGCCACGCCGGCCATCCGGAGAACGAGCGTGCCGACGCGCTCGCCCGGCGCGCCATCGAAACAGGAAGGGAAGGCTGATGCGGCAGATCGTCCTCGACACCGAAACCACCGGCCTCAACGCCCGGAACGGCGACCGCATCGTCGAGATCGGCTGCGTCGAGATCGTCGACCGCAAGCTCACGGGACGGCGGCTGCACCGTTACCTCAACCCCGAACGGGACGTGCCGATCGAGGCCCAGCGCATCCACGGCCTGACCGACGAATTCCTCGCCGACAAGCCGAAGTTCCGCGAAGTCGCCGCGGAGCTCGCCGATTTCATCCGCGATGCGGAGCTGGTCATCCACAATGCCGCCTTCGATATGGAGTTCCTCGACGTCGAGTTCGGTCTGCTCGGTGAAAGCGACATGGAAAGCGCCACCGCGCTTGCCGCCAACGTCGTCGACACCCTGAAAATGGCGCGCGAGATGCGGCCGGGCAAGCGCAACTCGCTCGATGCGCTGTGTGCCGAGTACGGCATCGACAACTCGAACCGCCAGTTCCACGGCGCGCTGCTCGACGCCGAGCTCCTTGCGGAGGTCTATCTGGCGATGACGCGCGGCCAGGAGAGCCTGGTCATCGCGCTCGAGGAAACGGCAGACGCGCTCCCGCCGGTCGCCGTCGGCGAACGGCCCCGCCTGCGGGTGATCCGCGCCTCGGCGGAGGAAGTCGCCGAGCACGAACGGCTGCTTGCGCAGATCGACAAGGAGAGCCGTGGCCGCTGCCTCTGGCTCACGGGCGCTGCTGCGGGGAACTGAGGGCGCGCATCGTCGCGGCGGCCATGGCCGCCAGCAGCCAGAGGGCGCCGACGATGCCGGCGAGCGAGGCGGCCTCGATGCCGAAGGCCGCGAAGAGCCCGCCGGCCAGAAACATACCGGCCCGAGTGCGTGAAAAGGCGGCAAGCGGGCGGCGCTGGAGCTTGTGCCCTTCGGTCGGCGACCCAGGCCGCAGCCATACCGGCAGCAGCTGCGCGACGGCGCCGCTGACGAGCGGAACGAGGAAGGCGACGACGAAAAGCGGCAGGGCATCGCGTCCAGAAGAGATGCCGGCGCCATGGACGAGGCCGTGGGCAATGGCGAGGATCAGGCCGGCAACGGCGGCGAAGAGAAGAGAGGCGGGGTGGGCGGACGACCAGAGCCGCGCCCCGAAGGTGATGATCGCGGCGCGGCCCATCCGCACGATCGGCCAGAGGTAGGCCAGCGCGCCGGCGGCCGCCACTGGCCACCACCAGGCGGCGCCCGCGGCGATCGCGATCGCGCCGGCGAGGCTCCACGGCAGGTCCTGGGCGAGGCGTGTCGCCGCGGCCGGATCCGGCCGCGAAAAGACGGTGGGCAGCAGCACCTGGAGCGTGCCGATGGCCGTGAGGCCGATGAAGCCCAGCAGGTTCATGTGGAGATGGAAGAGACGCAGTGCAGGCGCGAGCTCCGGCAGCCGGGCCGAAAGGCCCACCGCCCCAAGGCCCAAGACGAGGCAGGCGAGCGCGCCGGCATACCAGCGCAAGCCCGGATGCGGGCGGCCGAGGCAGGCGCGGGCGCGCCGCATCGTCCAGGCGAGAAGGGCGAGACTCGCCAGTATGCCGGCCCAGGGCGCGGCGTCGCGCAGGGCGGCGGTGCCCCAGGCGAACCAGGCGACGATGGCGATGCCCGCGAGCGAGGCGGCCAGCGGCAGTGCGGCGAGCGCGAGCGGCGGCTCGGGCGTGCGCGTGAGCACGGGGACGAAGTAAGCCATCGCGGCGAAGATCATCGGCATGGCCCCGGCCGCGAAGACGAGATGCCAAAGGCCGGCCGGCAGCCAGCGATCGAGGACGGCGAGCCCCGCGAGTGCGACGGCGCTGGCGAAGGCCGTCGCCGCCGCGAGCGCGGGCACGAGATGGACGAATCTGAGCTTGGCGGCCATCCCCGAATCTTGCCCGAATTGAGGCCGACACGCCTTTCCGGTATCATGCAAATTTCCCGCAGCCGCTGTATCCATGACTAAATACGTGTTCGTTACGGGCGGTGTCGTGTCGAGTCTCGGCAAGGGCATCGCGGCCGCGTCGCTGGGGGCGATTCTCGAATCCCGCGGCATCCGGGTCACCCACCTCAAGCTCGACCCCTACATCAACGTCGATCCGGGCACCATGAGCCCGTTCCAGCACGGCGAGGTCTTCGTCACCGAGGATGGCGCCGAGACGGACCTCGATCTCGGCCACTATGAGCGCTTCACCAGCGCCAAGATGAGCCGGCGCAACAACTTCACCACCGGCCAGATCTACGAGTCGGTGATCAAGAAGGAACGGCGCGGCGAATACCTCGGCAAGACGGTCCAGGTCATCCCGCACATCACCGACGAGATCAAGCTCTTCATCAAGCGCGGCGCGGAAGGCGCCGACGTGGCGATCGTCGAGGTCGGTGGCACGGTCGGCGACATCGAGTCGCTGCCTTTCCTCGAGGCGATCCGCCAGATGGGCATCGAGGAAGGGAAGAACCACGCCTGCTACATCCACCTGACGCTCTTGCCCTACATCCCGACGGCCGGCGAACTGAAGACCAAGCCGACCCAGCATTCGGTCAAGGAGCTCCGGGAGATCGGCATTCAGCCCGACATCCTGCTCTGCCGCGCCGACCGGCCGATTCCCGACGAGGAACGCAGGAAGATCGCGCTCTTCACCAACGTCCAGCCCGAGGCCGTGATCGCGGCGCTCGACGCCGATTCGATCTCCAAGATCCCAGCCATGCTGCACGACCAGATGCTCGACGAGATCGTCTGCCACAAGCTCGGCATCCTCGCCCGGGCGGCGAACCTCTCGGTCTGGAAGAGCCTGATCGACGCCCTGGAAAACCCGGAACACGAGGTCGACATCGCCTTCGTCGGCAAATATGTCGATCTCACCGAGTCCTACAAGTCGCTGACCGAGGCGCTCGTGCATGCCGGCATGCACACGAAGAGCAAGGTCCGCATCCATTACCTCGACTCGGAAGAGATCGAGCGCAACGGCACCGGCTCGCTGGCGAAGATGGATGCGATCCTCGTGCCGGGCGGCTTCGGCAAGCGCGGCACCGAGGGCAAGATCGCGGCAATCCGCCATGCGCGGGAGCACAAGGTGCCCTATCTCGGCATCTGCCTGGGCATGCAGCTTGCGGTGGTCGAGTTCGCGCGCGACGTTGCCGGCATGGCCGGGGCGCACTCGACGGAGTTCGAGCCGCAGACGCCGTATCCGGTGATCGGTCTGATCACCGAATGGCTCGACCGCGAAGGCCGCATCGAGCGCCGCGACGAAAAGTCCGACCTCGGCGGCACCATGCGCCTGGGCGGGCAGGTCTGCGAACTGAGGGAGGGCACCCTGGCCCGGCAGATCTACGGAAACTCAGCCGTGGTGGAACGCCACCGCCACCGCTACGAGGTGAACAACACGCTGCTTGCGGCGCTCGAGGCGAGGGGACTGGTCGTCGCGGGCCGCGCGCCGGGCACCGGACTTTGCGAAATGATCGAGCTGCCACGCGAGATGCATCCGTGGTTCATCGGCTGCCAGTTCCACCCCGAATTCACGAGCAATCCGCGCACCGGCCATCCGCTCTTCTCCGCCTTCGTCCGCGCGGCGCTGGCGCAGCGGAACGCGGCCGCTGCCGCGGCGAAGACCGAGGAAGTGCCGGCATGAAGCTCTGCGGTTTCGAGATCGGCCTCGACCGGCCGCTGTTCCTGATCGCCGGACCCTGTGTCGCCGAATCGCAGCAGCTCTGCCTCGATGTCGCCGGGCGGATGAAAGAGCTCTGCGCCGGCCTCGGCATCCCCTACGTCTTCAAGGCCTCCTACGACAAGGCCAACCGCAGCTCGAGCAAGTCCTTCCGCGGCCTGGGCATCGACGCGGGGCTGGCGATCCTCGCCGAGGTGAGGCAGCAGATCGGCGTGCCGGTGCTCACCGACGTCCATGCCGAGGACGAAGTCGCCCCGGTGGCCGCGGTGGTGGATGTCCTCCAGACCCCGGCCTTCCTCTGCCGGCAGACGGATTTCATCCAGGCCGTGGCGGCGACCGGCAAGCCCGTCAACATCAAGAAGGGGCAGTTCCTCGCGCCCGGCGACATGAAGCAGGTCGTCGCCAAGGCCAAGGAGGCCAACGGCAATGCCGACACCATCATGGTCTGCGAGCGCGGCGTCTCGTTCGGCTACAACAATCTCGTCTCCGACATGCGGAGCCTCGCGATCATGCGCGAGACCGGCTGCCCCGTCGTCTTCGACGCGACGCACTCGGTCCAGCTGCCGGGCGGCCAGGGGACGAGTTCCGGCGGCCAGCGCGAGTTCGTGCCGGTGCTCGCCCGGGCGGCGGTCGCGGCCGGCGTCTCGGGTCTGTTCATGGAGACCCACCCCGACCCGGCGCATGCCCTCTCCGACGGCCCCAACTCCTGGCCGCTCGGCAGGATGGGCGAACTGCTCGAGACGCTCAAGGAGATCGATGCCCTGGTCAAGCGCCGTGGCTTCACGGAGGCGCAATGAGCGTCGCACAGAATCGCTTCGAATCAATCTACGTCAGGAAAGAGAAAAATGAGTGCCATCGTTGATGTCGTCGCCCGCGAAATCCTCGATTCGCGCGGCAACCCCACCGTCGAAGCCGACGTTCTGCTCGAATCGGGCGTCATGGGCCGCGCCGCCGTGCCCTCGGGCGCCTCGACCGGTTCGCGTGAGGCCATCGAGCTCCGGGACGGCGACAAGGACCGCTATCTCGGCAAGGGCGTGCAGCGCGCCGTCGAGAACGTGAACACCGAGATCTCGGAGGCCATCATCGGCCTCGACGCCGAGGAACAGGCCTTCATCGACAAGACGCTCATCGAGCTCGACGGCACCGACAACAAGTCGCGTCTGGGAGCCAACGCCATCCTCGCCGTGTCGATGGCCACGGCCAAGGCCGCGGCCGAGGAGGCGGGTCTGCCGCTCTACCGTTACTTTGGCGGCTCCGGGCCGATGCAGATGCCGGTGCCGATGATGAACGTCATCAACGGTGGCGCGCACGCCAACAACAACCTCGACGTCCAGGAGTTCATGATCCTGCCGGTCGGGGCGAAGAGTTTCCGCGAAGCGCTGCGCTGCGGTGCCGAGGTCTTCCATGCTCTCAAGAAACTGGTCGACAAGAAGGGCTATCCGACCACCGTCGGCGACGAGGGCGGCTTCGCGCCCAACGTCTCGGGCAACGACGAGGCCATCGAGCTGATCCTCAAGGCCATCGAGACCGCCGGCTACACGCCCGGCCAGGACGTGGTCCTCGGCCTCGACTGCGCGGCCTCCGAGTTCTACAAGGACGGCAAGTACGTGCTGGCGTCGGAGAAGCTGGAGCTGACCTCCGCCGCCTTCGCCGACTATCTCGCGACGCTGGCCGGCAAGTACCCGATCGTCAGCATCGAGGACGGCATGGCCGAGGGTGACTGGGACGGCTGGGCGCTGCTCAACGAGAAGCTCGGCAGGACGATCCAGATCGTCGGTGACGACATCTTCGTCACCAATCCGAAGATCCTCGCCGAGGGTATCCGCAGGGGCATCGCCAACTCGATCCTGATCAAGGTGAATCAGATCGGCACGCTGACCGAAACCTTCGCCACGGTCGAGATGGCCAAGCGCGCGGGCTGGACGAACGTCATCTCGCACCGCTCGGGTGAGACCGAGGATTCGACCATCGCCGACATCGCCGTCGGCCTCAACGCCGGCCAGATCAAGACCGGTTCGCTCTCCCGCTCGGACCGCATCGCCAAGTACAACCAGCTCCTGCGCATCGAGGAAGACCTCGGCGATGCCGTCAGCTATCCGGGCCTCGCGACCTTCTACAACCTGAGGAAGTAGGCGCCGGAGCGATGCGCTGGCCGACCTGGGTGCTGGTGGCGTTGATCATCCTGCTCCAGTATCCGCTCTGGTTCGGCAAGGGCGGCTGGCTGCGCGTGCGGGAACTCGAACGCCAGGTCGCCGCCCAGCGCGAGATCAATCAGCAACTGGAAAGCCGCAACGCCGGCCTCGATGCCGAGGTGCGCGACCTCAAGACCGGCTTCGAGGCGATCGAGGAGCGGGCGCGCTTCGAGCTCGGGCTGATCAAGGACGGCGAAGTCTTCGTCCAGATCCCGCAGAAGCAGCCCTGATCAGCCGAGCGGGACGAGGCCGCTCCGGTACTCGGCGACGTGTTCCAGATAGTGGTGGGTGCCGGCGCGGATGGCGGCGACGTCCTCGTCGCTGAGCTGGCGGACGACGCGGCCCGGGGTGCCGACCACCAGCGAGCGGTCCGGGATCTCCTTGCCCTCGGGCACCAGCGCGCCGGCGCCGATCAGGCACTCGCGGCCGATCACGGCGCGGTTGAGGACGATGGCGCCAATGCCGATCAGGCTGCCGTCGCCGATCGTGCAGCCGTGGAGCATGACCATGTGGCCGACCGTCACCCCGGCGCCGATGGTCAGCGGCACGCCGAGGTCGGTGTGCAGTACCGAGCCATCCTGGATGTTGCTGTCGTCGCCCACGACGATGGGGTCGTTGTCGCCGCGCAGCACGGCGTTCCACCAGATGCTGACGTTCCGGCCGAGGCGCACGTCGCCGATCACCGAGGCGTTGGGGGCGATCCAGGCGGAAGCATCGATCCGAGGCCGTTTCGTGCCGAGCGCGTAGAGGGTCATGAGCGTCACCGATAAGAAAAATTTGATTGTATTACGCGACCGTGAATTGCCTCGCCGCGGGCGCTGCGCTAGGGTGATGCCCATGCGAAGGGAGGGAAATCCGGCATGACCAAGTATGTGGGCATCCTGACGTCGGGCGGTGACAGTCCCGGTCTCAACGCCGCGATCCGCGGCGTCGGCAAGGCGGCGATCGGCCGCCACGGCATGCAGATCATCGGCTTCCGCGACGGCTTTCGTGGCCTGATGGAAAACCGGACGATGCGGCTCGACGGCGGCGAGCTCTCGGACATCCTCACCCGCGGCGGCACCATCCTCGGTACCAGCCGCGACAAGCCGCACAAAATGCCGGTCGGCGGCCGCATCCGCGACATGACCGACGTCATCGTCGGCAACTACCACGACAACCACCTCGACTGCCTCGTCTGCCTCGGTGGCGGCGGCACGCTCAAGAACGCGCTGCGCCTCAAGGAGAAGGGGCTCAACGTCATCACGCTACCCAAGACCATCGACAACGATGTCGCCGGCACCGACATCACGTTCGGCTTCGACACGGCCCTCGGCATCGCCACCGAGGCCATCGACCGGCTGCACAGCACGGCGCACAGCCACCACCGCATCATCGTCGTCGAGATCATGGGCCACCGTGCCGGCTGGCTCGCGCTCGGCGCGGGCATGGCCGGCGGCGCCGACGTGATCCTGATCCCCGAGATCCCTTACGACGTCGAGGTGGTGGCCGAGGCGATCCGCGAGCGAAGCCGCAAGGGCAAGAA
>CAZGYD010000082.1:0-2563 GCA_964530115.1 uncultured Rhodocyclaceae bacterium
CGTGCCCACACGTGTACGGGCCTTGGACGGTGTGCGGGCGGCGAAAGGCACTCATCGATGGACGCGGATGTCCCGGGGGCGGCCGAACGCCTAGAAGCGGCGGTGAAGCGGAACGTGGCGCGCCTGTGGGTCTAGCTTGGCGACCAGCGCCTTGGCATTGGCGATGAGCAAAGTCGGCGGCCGTCCGCCGACATGGACAAGCGCGGCCTCGGTGCCGGCGAACGACGCGATCTGGCGCTCGTGTCGGAACGCGCACGCGAACCGCCGGCGGGAATAGCCCAGCGTCGCCACGAACAGGAACACCCGCACCGACTCGCCGCCGATCAGCACCCGCGTCTGACCGAAGTCGATCTGCATCTGCTCGCCCGGCGCGGTCTCGAAGCGGATCGTCGCACGGCGGCTTGCTTCCAGTTCCTGGCGGAACCCTCGGCACGCGCGCTCGACCGTGCGCAGACTCGTCTCGATCCCGAGTTCCTTGCTCAACTGCTGGCGCACCACGTCGCAGTTGCCCCGGTGCTGCAGGAAACGCTCCCGCAGCCATGCCTCATGACCGCCCAGCATGCTGTCGCGCTGCGGCTGCCGGTACGGCACTGGCCCGCCCGCATTCAGATACCGCCGCACCGTGTTGCGCGCGATGCCCCGCGTTCCCGCCGTCCGCTTCCCGCCCCCCCCTGACCGCCCCCACCGCACGAACGGCGTGACTGCCTCCGGCCCCAACCCCCCCCGCCCACCCCTTCCCTCCCCCACCGACCGATCGTCGTGACTGCCTCCGGCTCCAACGTCGCCCGCCCTCCGCAAACCAGACGGCGTGCAGGATTCACCTCACTGTGCTTCGTTTCCAACAATGGCCTCCTTGCGAACGAGGGGGGTTAATTCCTCGTGTCGCTGGGGGGTCAATTTACGGTGTCGCCTGACAGAACGGCTCGACCGCGGAAAAAGTCATCTTGACTTCCGGCCATTCGAATGTAATATTTGCATTGTTGCGCCGATTTGATTTACAGCTTGCGGGCGCGGGAGCAATCCCGAAACAGCTAAAGCGTGGGGAACCCGTCCGAGGCTGTTTGGCCCGACGGGTTTTTTCATTGCGGTTCCGGAAAGGAGTTTGATCAGTGCGATCCGATTGACGGCAAGAACTTCGGCTCGAGGATTCGTCGGCATCGGGACGGGTGCGTCCCGATCCAGCCGGTGTCGAGTCGTTCTTTAACCGTCAAAGGAGATCGCAATGGACATGAAAGTCTCTCCGCGCCTGCGCGCAGCCATCGGCCAAGGGCTGGAGCAGAAGCAGGCGCAACCGGAACGCATCGTGCGGGTGCGCTCCGGCAGGGAAGTCCGCAGGGGCTGCTTCCGCGTCGGCGATGAGGGTTGCATCGCCTTCGTCTGGCAGGACGAGGAAGCGGCAGTGCCCGAAAGGGAGCTGGTGGTCCAGGCAAGCCTCGGAGGGGCCTGTCTCCGGGAGGACGGTGAGCCGGTGACGCTCAAGGCGCTCTTCCCGAAGCGGAAGGACCTCCACAAGCTGGACACCCGGTTCGCCGACTGGCAGCGGCTGTTCGAGAAGCGGTGCGACCCGAAGAAGCCGCGCAAGTTCTGGTGGGGCATCTACCACCAGGAAGGCATGAAACTGGCCAGGCAGTTGCAGGCCGAGCTGATCGACGAAGTCGTGGTCCGCTACCTGCGACCGGAGCTCGATCCGCAACACCGGTTCTCGCCGGAGATTGCGCTGTAGGAAACCAGGGGGAGGGGACTCCCCCGTCGCCGAGTTGATCGACAACTTGCAGGGCGACTGACAAGTGCTGCTAAAGCGTCGCCGCTCCCCTCGCCCCGGAGCCTCGCCGACGCCAGAGCATCGGGGCGGGAGAGGAGTACCCCACATGGCCTTCATCGTCACTGCCGAAGGGCGTTTCAGCCGGACACCGCACCTGACGGAACGGCTCCAGATCCAACGTTACGGCACGCCCGAATGCGACGAAACCCGCCCCGACGGGCACATCGTCTGTTCCAAAGTCCGCGACGACGAGCTTTGCACTCCCTCGAATCCAGGCAACGAAGGGAGAAGACGAACGACGATCACGATCCACGACACTCCGGGCTACCGGCTCGAGCTCTGCGCGACGGAGCATCCGCGCTTTGGCGCGACCATCGAGCTGATCACGACCTGGCCCCAGGCCAATCACCCGGAGCCGCACCGGCTGCTGACGCTGACGCTGCCGCGCGACGCCTTCGCCCGCCTGGCGGAGGCGCTCGGCCTTCTGGCCGACGGCGCGGCGGTCTGACGCCCGACCCATGTCATCGAGGGCTGGCCCACCCGACGGGCCCGGGGGATTTAGTCCGACTTGCGGCCCCGGCCATCCTGGCGAAGCCGCTAAACAGGAGACTTTCATGAACGCCATCGCCTCCCGCGCCGCCGCCCCGGCGGCCGATCGTTCCAGCCTCGCGGTCCGCGGAGCGTCTTCCCGCGAAACTCAGCCGTCGCAACACGCCAGCGGCCTCTACGCGCACCAGATCGAAGGGGTCGCCTTCCTGAAGCGCCACGGGCGCGCCATCCTCGCCGACGACATGGGCCTGG
>CAZGYD010000083.1:0-9835 GCA_964530115.1 uncultured Rhodocyclaceae bacterium
CCTCGTCTGCCCGCCTGACACCGGCACGGTTGAGGGGCCGCGCCCCCCCTGCGCGCTCGGCCACCGCCCGGGGGAAGCGCGACATCGGGGCGTGGCGCGCGGCCACGGCGCGGGTGAGGGAGGCCACCTGCCCGTCGCGCTCGGCCACCGCCTGAGTGAAGCTCGCAAGCTGCGCGTCGCGCTCGGCCACGGCTCGGTTGAGGGAAGCCATCTGCCCGTCGCGCTCGGCCACCGCCTGAGTGAAGCTCGCAATCTGGGCGTCGCGCTCAGCGATGCTGAACTGCAGTTCGGTCATTCGCCGTGGAATTGTCATGAGCCGATGCGAAACCATCTCAAGATCGATATCAGCGTTTGTCTCGACGCGTGACATGTCAGGTCCGAATGCATGAACATTGGATTGAAATCTATTTTCCTGAATAAGCCAACGTCTTATATCTGTATCATTCACATGGATCATGCGCCGCGCGCACAATGCGGCGATGATGTCCTTCGGTTTTATCGCGGCTTGCTCGCCCCCCGGTATGGCAACCAACACCATTACAACAGAGCGCGCAACCACCCAACCGAGTGGAATCTGCCCTTCGTAATGCCATTCCCGATCGATGAACCTCAGCCCCCCTTCATTCTCGATAAGATTAAAGGGGGTGCAATCTAAATAGAGGCCGTCAACCAAATAGTTGGCGAGAGAGCGTACTTCAACCTCTGGCACGGGCGTAGCCTGCTCCAGCAGATAATCAAACCAGGGGATCAAAGCTTCGACGATCGCGTCGTTGTCTGCCCCTCGGGCACGCTGTTCCGTAAGCCTCCAAAGCACGAGGGTTCCCGCAACATAGCGCGCTGCTTCGAGTCTCTGGCGGAATGCTCGTGGCGCGGATGCGTATGCGGTCGTCAATTGGGGGCAGAGCGAGCGCTTGACGACAGAAATGCCATCTACATCCCGCGCAATGCAGGTCTCTACCGCATACTCCGGCCGTCGACCGACGGCGAAGGACAGTGCCAAGGTGTTACAGGGAATAGTTGGCGCCTGGCGTGAGCCGAGGACGAGAAACGAGTTGCTGAGGTCGCCAAGCAACCCGTTCAGCGCCAGTTCCCGAGCAACCAACGGCTCGATGAATAGTCGCTCGGAACGGCCCGAATAATCGCGCGCGTACGAGCGCGCAAGCATTTCGGCTGGCCGGAATCCGGGATCGGTGAACGCAGCGTTGGAGAATATGACCTCGGGAAGCTTGTAGTCGGGAAATGGATACCAAAACTCGGTGTAGGGTAGGTTGGCACGTTGGAACAGCACCTCCAGCTCCTTGCGGCCAAACGTCCGTGGCTGTCCCGGCTGGTAGAGGTTTTGCACACCAGTAAAGAGCGTTCCAAGATGATCCTCGCCGCAGCCGTTAAAGTACTTTAGGCCGAGCTTGTTTTCGATCGCCACAACGAGGCGCCCATCGGCTTTCAGCCAGCGACCAAGGTATTCTAAATAATGTAGCGCTGGATCCTCGACGGCAGAAAATACCGGAGCATATTCGAGCACTCCGATCAGCAGGATCCAGTCAAAGGTACCTGTCAACTCGAGCCTGGTCAGATCATCGGCAATGATGCGCACATTGGACAGATCGGCACAGCGCTCGGCGGCGATGCGTGCACGCAGCAGACTACCCTCGACGCCGGTTACCTCGGCTCCGACCTCGCCGAGGAAGCGTGTGATCGCCCCGCAGCCGCAGCCGACCTCAAGAACCTTGTCTCCCGACTTGATACCTAGTGGTCGCACCAAGCAGTGCCGCCGCCGACTGAAATGGTACTCACTCGGCCAATCGGTGACTGCGCGCGCGATCTCCTCCGAGAAGACGCTGCGATCAACAGCCGCACGGACGACATCGAGCATCCGCAGTTCAGCCTCCTCACCGTCTGAATAGGCAATGCCGGAAAAACCGCTCCGGATGAAGAGGGCAAGGTCGGGATCCTTAAGGTAGTCACGCATAAAGCAGGCCATTCATGAAACCTAAAGTAATTTTTTACCTACCTCCATCCTCGGGCAGGGAGAGGGACCCAAGACAGACGACCACGGAGCCCGGCTTTCACACCGCATGCTCCATCGACAAAACGTACCCGACGTTTTTTTATGTATAGATTTTCAGCTTCGCTGAAAAGTTTACGAGCCCGACAAAATCCTGCCCTTGGGTGACATGAAGATGGATTGCGTCGTAGCGTCGATCGTGGGGAATGACATCGCCGTTCATGTCCCGGCTCGCGAGCCCAACGGAAAGGAAGTAGTCACCCGCACCACAGGGGATGACACTCTCGAACCGAACGATGAGCGATTGACCAGGACGGCCATTCGGGACCTTCTCGCTAACGCCACCCATCTCGGTGTTGGTGCCATAAACGGTAACCCCCTCCTTGGTCTTCAAGGTGAATCCGTGGATCGGTCGCGCGATCTCGTCAAAGTAGCGGTACCGCACATAGAGCACAATGGTAGCGCCCGAGATAATGGTCGAAGGAAAGGTGGTTCCGTCGGCGATAAGTAAGAAATCCATGATCTCGCCACGACGGTCGCCCCAGCGATATTCATGCGGATTATAGGCCGGGCGAGTCATAAAGAGCGGTTCAGTACGGCTAGCGAATTCCGGATCGGCTGCAAGGAGCTGTTCGTCGGAGATGGAGGCATGGAGGGACTGTCCACTGGAAATGTCACCACAAATGACAGTCGCGCCGTTCTGCTGGATGGGGCGGCCATAGAGGAGATCGAGGTAGCGGTTGACGACAGGGCGCGGTCTCCCTTCCTCAGCTTTCTGGCCTTGCTCAAGCAGCAATGCGCGATCGCAGTGAGTGACGATCTGCTCTGTCGAATGAGTGACAATGAGGATGGAGGTGCCACGGCCACGCAGATCGTTGAGCCGGGCGAAGCACTTGGCCTGAAAGCGGGCATCACCAACCGCCAGCGCCTCATCGACGATAAGAATGTCCGGATCGATCTGTGCCTGAACCGCGAATGCGAGTCGAACCACCATGCCGCTCGAGTAGGTCCTAACTGGTTGCTCCATAAACTCCCCGATATCAGCAAAGGCGGCAATATCATCAAAACGCGCCTCGATTTCTTCCCGTGTGAGACCGAGCACCGCACCGTTCATGAATACGTTTTCACGGCCGGTGAATTCGGGATTGAAGCCCGAACCTAGCTCAAGCAGGGCGGCAATGCGGCCGTGAGTTTCTATCCTGCCGCTGGTAGGATTAAGCGTCCCGCAGATGAGTTGCAACAGAGTGGACTTCCCAGAGCCGTTGCGCCCGATAATTCCAACCGTCTCACCCTTCTTGACCTCGAACGAGACGTCTTTGAGCGCCCAGAACTCGTGGAAGTAGTTGCAGGGCGATTTGCCGATGAGCCGTTGCAGACGTGGGATAATGGATTGTTTGAGGCGGTCTTCTGGCCGGTCGTAGATGTAATAACTCTTGGAGAGGTTTGTAACGCGAATGGCGATATCGTCGTGATCAGATGTGGTTAGTAACTGATGATTCGAAATTCCACGGGCTTGCCCATCCAACGAAGCCAATACGAACGCGGCTGGCGCTGATATCCTCGAAGCTCCCCTCCCCAGAAAGAGAGAGCGAGATATTCTTTTTTCAGAGGACATCGGCAAACCCCTTTCGCGTTTTCTGGAACCACCAGAAGCCGGCCCAGGCAATCGCGAGCGAGACGCCGAGATAAACGGCAAGCCCAGACCAGTCGGGCACCCTGCCCCAAATCAGGACTTGTCTTGCCTGCTCGATGATGAAGGTGAGTGGATTGAGAAGAAGCGCGGTTTGGTACTGCTCCGGTAGCGCTGAGACGGGGTAGAACACTGGCGACATGAACAGCATCACCGTCGTGAGAATTCCGGTGATTTGGCCGATGTCACGCACGAAAACACCGGTGGCGGCAAGGAACCAAGCGAACCCCATTGTCGCCAGCAACAACGGCAAGAGAATCAGCGGGAACAATATCGCGGTCCACGGTAGGTTTACATTGATCATCAACTGCGCGGCTATCAGAACGACAAGGCTGATGAGAGCATGGAAAAGCGCCGAGCCCATCGCCACCCACGGAAGCGTCTCCAGCGGGAAAACCACTTTCTTGACGTAATTCACGTTGGAGAGGATGAGGCTCGGCGCACGATTGACACACTCGGCAAACAGCCCGTGAACGATCATGCCGACGAAGAGAATGATGGCAAAATCGGCTTTGCTCTCCTCGGGGCCGGCGCCCCAGCGGGCCTTGAAGACGACGCTGAAGACGAAGGTGTACACGGCGAGCATCAATACCGGATTGAAGAACGACCACAGGATGCCGAGCGCCGATCCGCGGTAACGGCCAATC
This sequence comes from uncultured Rhodocyclaceae bacterium, assembly GCA_964530115.1. GTDB lineage: Bacteria > Pseudomonadota > Gammaproteobacteria > Burkholderiales > Rhodocyclaceae > Fen-999. The sequence goes on from CAZGYD010000083.1 coordinate 4,343, forward strand.
ACCTCGCGCCGGCTCATCTGCCAGATGAGTTCTCGATGCCGCCAGATGCTCGACAGCATGGCGGCAAGGCCGGCGTCAAAACGCATACTGATCACCTGCACAGACCCTCCAGGCAACAATGACACGTCTATTTAACCCAATTCCGAGATGGTTTCGCACTGGCAATGTGATCATGCGTCACCTACCAGTTCGCCATTCCGTGCATCAAAGAAGGTCGCGCAACGCCGTTTCGAATGACCGAGAATGGCGATAACGAAACTCAGCCGTCGTAACACGCCAGCCGGCTGCCGCGAAAAACGCAAAAGGGCCGCTCTGCGGCCCTTTTGCTTGCTGCGGTGACCCGGTCACGCGGGTTGGTTACTCGGCAACGACCGCGACCGCAATCGTCGCCACGACGTCCGAGTGCAGCGCGATTTCGATCGGGTATTCGCCCACCTGCTTGAGCGGGCCGTTCGGCAGCCTGACCGCGGACTTTTCGATCTTGATGCCTTGCGCGGCGAGCGCTTCGGCGATGTCGATGTTCGCCACCGAGCCGAACAGGCGGCCGTCGACGCCCGCCTTGCGGGCGACCTGGACGCTCAGCCCTTCGAGTTTGGCGGCCGTTTCCTGGGCCGCGGCGAGCTTTTCGGCCTGGGCCTTTTCGAGCTCGGCACGGCGGGCTTCGAAGAACTTCTTGTTCTCTTCGGTCGCGCGCTTGGCCTTGCCTTGGGGGATCAGATAGTTGCGGGCGTAGCCGTCCTTGACCTTGACGATGTCGCCAAGCCCGCCGAGGTTCACCACTTTTTCCAGCAGAATCACTTGCATGGACGTTCTCCTCAGTGCAGGTCGGTGTAGGGCAGCAGGGCCAGGAAGCGGGCGCGCTTGATGGCGGTGGAAAGCTGGCGCTGGTAGCCGGCCTTGGTGCCGGTGATGCGCGCCGGCATGATCTTGGCGTTCTCGGTGATGAAGTCCTTGAGCAGATCGACATCCTTGTAGTCGATCTCTTCGATCTTCTCGGCCGAGAAGCGGCAGAACTTGCGGCGCTTGAACATGCCGCGGCCCTTGTCATCCTTTTTCTTGCCTGTCGTCTTGGGTTTGAAAGCCATCTTGGTTTCCTTCGTGAAATTCGATCCTGGTCACATGCAATACGGGAGCCCGGCGCTTGAGGCTTTTCGCGGCGAGAAATCCGGTAACCGTGATTACGGATCCGAGCGCCGCTGTGTGGAGCAGCCCGGCCGGGGGGCCGATGACCACGCAGCCGATTTCGCATTCCACCTGCCGTATTCCGCCTGCCTCTTCCTGCCTCGACTGATGGCCGAGCTGGAATTCGATGACGGGAACGCCGGCGGGCGTATGGCGCAGCGGGCTCCGTTCCAGCAGTTGCCCGGTCAGCTTGACGCGGTTGGCCGCCCGATCCGCCTCGTCAAGCGGCAGCGGCCGCCTCCGTCTTCGTTTCGCCCGGCTGCGGCGTCAGCGACTTCGCCTTCTCTTCCTTCATCATCGGCGAGGGCGTGGTCACGGCCTTGGCCATCTTCACCGTCAGGTGGCGGAGCACCGCGTCGTTGTAGCGGAAAGAATTTTCCAGTTCGCCGAGCGTGGCACCGTCGCACTCGATATTCATGAGCACGTAGTGGGCCTTGTGCATCTTCTGGATCGGATAGGCCAGCTGGCGGCGACCCCAGTCCTCCAGGCGATGGACGGAACCGCCCCGGCCGCTGACCAGTGTCTTGTACCGCTCGATCATCGCCGGGACCTGCTCCGACTGGTCCGGATGGACGATGAAGACGATTTCGTAATGCCGCATGTGATCTCCTTTTGGTTGAAGCCCCCCCGCATGCGTTTCGGGTGGAGCAAGGTTGCGAAAGCGTTGGATTTTATTCGGCCACGCGCTTGATTACAAGCGAATATCACCCGGTTCTGCGTGCCCGGCTGACCTGGGTCACCGCGCTCGGGCGTCCGCCGGAGAAGGCGTCTCACCCGGCGGGCCGTTGCGGATACTTGATGGTCGGCCGGAAAAACAAGGCGCCACGGACGATCCAAGGGAATATCCTGACCGGCCATTCGCCGCGGACAACGCGCAGGCTCAGCCGCCCGGCAGTCCGGAGCACGCGCATCGCCTTCACCGCTGCCGAGCCGGGCCTGAGCTTCTCGCGCGCCACGTGGTTTCGCGCGTAGTACGCCGCCTTGATGAAATCCTTGCCGAAGGGCTCGAAGCTCGAATCTTGGTAGTGGGTGACGACGCTGTCGAGGACGCAATAGCCCTTGCCGTGCCGGACGAGGCGGCTCACGAATTCCCGGTCCTCGTCCCAGAGGAAGAATTCCGCGACGGGCAACCCGGCCTCGAACACCGCGTCGCTGCGAACCAGCAGGCCCAGCCAGCAGGCATCGTTGGCCTCGACGCACTTGTCCTCCAGTACCGTGCCATACCAGGCGATGGAATCGGCCCCACCGGGGGACATGTAGGTCGTCCCATACCGGTCGATGATCCGGCTGCCGAGGAAGACCGTCTCGGGCCGGCCGAAATAGGGGGTGCGGACGATCGCCTCCAGGGCATCCGGCGCCGGCACGGCGTCGTCGTCGAAGATCCAGGTCCAGCGGTGCCCGCGGCGGATGCTCTCCTCGATGCCGCGGCAGAAGCCGCCGGCGCTGCCGCGGTTTTCCTGGACGATGACGGTGAGATCCTCCTGCTTCGCCAGCCAGGCCGCGATCTCGGCGTTGCTGCCCTGGTTGATGACGATGATTTCATCCGGCCGCCGGGTCTGATTGCGCAGCGCATCGACGAGCCGGGGAAGCATCTCGTGTCGCGAATAGGCGAGCACGACCGCGGAGATCCGGTTCTCCCCACCGTTTGCTCTTCCCTCGGCATTCTGGCTCACTCATCATCTCCCTTGCTCGGCGCGAGGGCGTACTAGAATCGATTTGCCGAAGCGCGTCAAGACAAGACGCACCACACTGGCGGCGGGGGACCATTCCCGCCGGCCAGCCCGGACCCGGCGCGGTTCAAGTCCCCTGTGCCGCCGCCGATAACCTCCTGAAGATACCGGAAGCGCCATGGGGCTTCGCTCATGATCCTGCTCGACAAGCCGTACGGGACGCTGGAGGGCTGGGTAGGCTATTTCGCCGACATCCAGCCGCCCGTCCTGCGCCACACCGTCGCGGAACTGGGCAAGCTCCGCGAGAACGCCGATCGCGTGAACGGCCGGGTGCTGGCGAACGTGATCCTCCAGGACCCGATGATGACGCTGCGCGTGCTCGCCTACATCGAGCGCCACCGGCGCAAAAGCCAGACGGCCGACATCACCACCATCGAGCGGGCGCTGATGATGATCGGCATCGAGCCGTTCTTCCGGGAATTCGAATTCCTGCCGCTGGTCGAGGACAGTCTCAAGCCCCATCCGCAGGCCCTGCTCGGCCTGTTGCGCGTGATCGCCCGGGCCCGCCGGGCGTCGCATTGGGCGCGCGAATGGGCGATCATGCGCCACGATCTCGACGTCGACGAGATCACCGTCGCTGCCCTTCTCCACGACATCGCCGAGATCCTCATGTGGTGCTTCGCGCCGACGCTGGCGCTCGAGGTCCGGCGGATGCAGGAGCGGGACCGGGCACTGCGCAGCGCCACGGCCCAGCAGGCCGTCTACAACGTTCCGCTCCAGACCCTGCAACTGGCGCTGGCCAAGGCCTGGCACCTGCCGCAGTTGCTGATCACGCTGATGGACCGCTCGAATGCGCAACATCCCCGCGTCCGCAACGTGGCGCTGGCCGTGGACCTCGCCCGCCACTCGGCCAACGGCTGGGACGATGCCGCACTGCCCGACGATTTCAAAGCCATCGAAGAGCTGCTGCACATCAGCCACGAGACGCTGATGCGCAAGCTGGGGCTCGATTCACCGACCGCGGCGAACGACGCTGCGCAATGACCGAACAACTCCGCCAGGCGCTTTCTCGAAGGAGATATCGTGGGAATCGGAACGCTGCTGCTCGCCGGCGCGGTCATCGTGGCCGTGGCGTACGGGGTGATGCTCTACAACGGCCTCGTACAGGTCAAACACGCGGTCGCCAAGGCCTGGGCCAACATCGACGTCCTCCTGCGGCAACGCCATGACGAGCTCCCCAAGCTCGTGGAAGTCTGCCGGCAATACAAGAAGTTCGAACAAGCCACGCTGCAACGGGTAATCGAAGCCCGCTCGCGCGTACAGACGGCACGCGAAACCCAGGACGTCCGCGCCCTCGGCACCGCCGAGGGCGCGCTGCGCCAAGGACTCGGGCAGATATTCGCCGTCGCCGAGGCATATCCGGAACTGCGCGCCAACGAAAACTTCATGCAGCTGCAAAACCGCATCACGGCGCTGGAGAACGCCATTGCCGACCGTCGAGAGATGTACAACGAGGCTGTGAATGTCAATAACGTGCGCATCGAGCAGTTCCCGGCGATCATCATCGCGCGCCTGTTCGGTTTCGAAGCCAGGCCGCTGCTCGAATTCCCGGCGGCGGACAAGGCCGACGTCGACCTGAAAGCCTTGTTCGGCGCCTGATGCTGGCCCGACTGCGCAAGGAATACGGCCAAGCGCTTACTTCCGGCAGCCAGATCTTGCTCCTCGGCCTGGTGCCGCAGAGCAACTCGAAGACAGGCTGGGCCGTCACGCTGGCGCTGATTGCGACAATCAGCCTGTTCGCCTGGATGTCGGCCTACCGCCGCCAGCGAGCCGTCGCGGACACACCGACATCGAAGATCGCCTCGGCCGCACAGGGGTATGCCGAATTCGTCGGCCGGGGGCGGCCGCTTGCCGGAACGCCGCTTCTGGCGCCGCTGACCGGCCTGCCGTGTCTGTGGTTCCGCTACCGCGTCGAGGTGCGCCGCAACGACCATTGGCGAACCGAGGAGAGCGGCGAATCAGACGCATCGTTCCTTCTCGACGACGGCACGGGGATCTGCCTCGTCGATCCCGAAGGCGCGGAAATACAGCCGACCCGGAAGGATGTCTGGACCCAAAACGGCCGGCGCCACACACTCTGGCTGCTGCTCGAACACGATCAGATCTATGTGCTCGGCGAGTTCTCGACACTCGGGGGCGCCAATCTCGAACTCGACCGCAACGCCGAAGTCAAGGCCACGCTCGCCGAATGGAAGAAGGACATGCCGGCACTCGTCAAACGTTTCGACCTCGATGGCGACGGCGAATTGAGCCTCGCGGAATGGGAACGCGCCCGCGACGAGGCCAAACGGCAGGTGCTGGCAAGCCATCGCGATATCGCCGCCCACGCCGAAACGCATGTGCTGCGCCGCCCGGCCGACGGTCGCATGTATCTCATCTCGGGGCTGGTGCCAGAGAAGCTCGCCGGGCGTTACCGGGCCTGGGCGCTCTTCCATCTGGCACTCTTTTTCGCCGCGCTCTCAGGCCTTGGCATCTCACTCTGGCGGCTGGTTTGATCCCCCGTCTTCTTTACCTTGTTTATTCGTGACGGGGCGATAGAATGCTGGCCCTCGCCCTCGTAGCTCAGTGGATAGAGCGACCG
>CAZGYD010000084.1:0-23170 GCA_964530115.1 uncultured Rhodocyclaceae bacterium
TCGACACGCCGGAGCGGCTCTACACCACGCCGGCCAACCGGTTCGTTGCCGATTTCGTCGGCAAGATCAACCTCATCGAGGTCGAGGTGACCGACGCGACCAAGGTCCGCCTGCATCTCTTGGCGCCGGGCCTGGGGCCGATCGAGGCGACCGATCCGCGCCCCGTCCGCGCCGGCGAGCGCGGCGTGCTGGCGCTGCGCCCCGAGCTCGTCCGCGTCGTCGCCCACAAGGCGTCGGCCGATCTCGCCAACCGCTTCGAGGGCCGGATCCGCGACCTGCTCTACGTCGGCGACGTGACGCATTACCGGATCGAACTCGCCAACGGCTTCCTGATCGAGGCGCTGATGGCCAACGCCACGCCCGGTCGCTCGCGGCCGCACGAGGTCGGCGAGACGGTCGCGGTCTGCTGGCGGCACGACGCGGGAGTTTTCCTCCGTGACTAGTTCCGAGAAGCTGACGCGCTGGCTCGTCACCTCGCCGCCGACGCTGTTCCTGCTCGCCTTCTTCCTCGCGCCGGCGCTGATCGTCGTGCTCGCCTCGGTGCGCGAGCCGGGCGAGTTCGGCGGCCTCGCACCGTGGGCCGGACCGTCCTGGGACGCCTACCGCTTCCTCGCCACCGACCTCGTCTATGCCGAGATCCTGCTGCGCTCGATCGGCATCGCGGCGCTGACCACGCTCGCCTGCATCGTCATCGCCTATCCGCTCGCCTGGCTCATCGCGAGAAGCCCGAAAAAGCGGCGCGACCTGCTGGTGCTGCTGGTGATCCTGCCCTTCGCCAGCAACTTCCTCGTGCGCATCTACGCCTGGATCATGCTGCTCGGGCCGGTGGGCCTCCTCTACACGCCGGTCGCCGTCATCGCCGGCATGGTCTATGTGCATCTGCCCTTCATGGTCCTGCCGCTCTACACCAATCTCGAAAAGCACGACCCGGCGCTGCTCGAGGCGGCGCAGGACCTCGGTGCCGATGCCTGGACGCGCTTCTGGCGCATCACCTTCCCGCTGTCGCTGCCGGGGATCTTCTCCGGCTCGGCGCTGGTGTTCATCCCCGTGCTCGGCATGTTCGCGGTGCCCGAACTCCTCGGCGGCACCGGCGACCTCCTGATCGGCAACCTGATCAAGGAGCAGTTCCTCGACAACCGCGATTGGCCGCTCGGCTCGGCGCTGTCGATCGTCCTGACCATCGCCGTGCTGGCGCTGGCCGGGCTCGCCGCCTTGGCCGCGCGGCGCAGCCTGCACGGCACGGAGGCGGTGACATGAGGCCCTCATCCCCCAGTCCCCGCCCCGGAAACGCGGGTAGCGGCGGTTCGCCGCCGAGCGGCTCCGGGGCGTCGGTCCGCCCTGCCCGGGCGCGGCCCGGCGGCCGGGCCGGCCTCTGGATCTGGGCGGCGTCGCTGGCGGCCTATGGCTTCCTCTACATCCCGCTCGCCGTGGTCGTGCTCTTCTCGTTCAACGACTCGGTGCTCAACGCCCAGTGGGTCGGCTTCACGACGCGCTGGTACGCGCGGCTCGCCGAGGACGGCGACATGCTGCGGGCCGCCGCCAACTCGCTGCTGATCGCGCTGCTCTCGTCGTCGGCCGCCACCGTGCTCGGCACGATGGCGGGGCTCGCCATGCACCGCTACCGGTTCCGCTGGCTGCCCTTCCTGGTGCTGACGCCCGTGGCGATGCCGGAGATCCTGCTCGGGGTCTCGCTCCTGCTCTTCTTCCGCCAGGTGCTCGATCTCACGCTCGGCTTCGTCTCCATCCTCGTCGCCCACATCACCTTCTCGATCGGCTTCGTCGCGGTGATCGTGCGCGCGCGGCTCGCGGGCATGGACGAGAGCATCTTCGAGGCCGCGCGCGACCTCGGCGCCTCGCCGTGGCTGACTTTCCGCAGGATCACGCTGCCGCTGATCCTGCCGGCGCTCTTCGCCGGCTTCCTGATGAGCTTCACGCTCTCGATCGACGACTTCGTCATCACCTTCTTCGTCGCCGGCGTCGGCGTGACCACGCTGCCCTTGCAGATCTACTCGATGATCAAGGTCGCGGTGACGCCCGAGGTGAACGCCGTCTCGACCCTGCTCATGGCACTGACGCTGACCCTGGTCTTCGTTGCCAGCCGCTTCGCGCCCGACGTGCTGAAGACGAGGACATGAGGCACCTGCTGTCTTTCCTGCTGCTCCTGGCGACCTCGGCGTTTGCCGAGGACGTGCTCCACCTCTACAACTGGAACAACTACATTTCCGATGCGACGATGGCGCGCTTCGAGGCGCGCTGCGGTTGCCGCGTCAAGCAGGACTACTACTCGGACAACGAGGAAATGCTGGCCAAGCTCGAAGCCGGCGCGGTCGGCTACGACGTCCTCGTGCCGACCGGCAACGCGGTCGAATCCCTGATCCGCCGCCGGGCGCTGCGCCCGCTCGATGCGTCGCGGCTGCCGCATCTCGCCAACGTCCGGCCCGAATTCCGCGACCTCTGGTTCGATCCGGGCAACCGCTACTCGGTGCCCTACGCCACCTCGATCACCCTGATCGGCTACAACGTCGAGAAGATGCGCGAGCTCGGCCTGCCCACCGACACCTGGGCGCTGATCTTCGAGCCGCGGTACCTCGAAAGGATCCGCGGCCGCGTCACGGTGCTCAACAGCCAGCGCGAGCTGATGGCGGCGGCGATGAAATACCTCGGCCACTCGGTGCAGGAACGCGACCCCGCGAAATGGGAGGAGGCGAAGCGCCTGATCCTGCGCGCCAAGCCCTACTGGGCGACCTTCTCCAACAGCACCTACATCAAGGACCTGGCCATCGGCAACATCTGGGTCGCCCACGGCTACTCGAACGACATGTTCCGCGCCCGCGAGGACGCGCGCGCCGCCGGCCGGCCCTTCAGCATCGCTTTCACCACGCCAAAGGAGGGCGCGGTGCTCGCGGTCGACAGCTTCGTCCTGCACACCTCCGGCGCGCGGCCGGACCTCGCCCACCGGTTCATCGACTTCATGCTCGAAGGGGAAAACGCCGCCGACGTCTCCAACCTGATCGGCGCCGGCAACACCAACGCCGCGGCGATGCCCCACATCCGCCCCGGCATCGCCGCGGAGCCGGCGATCTTCCCGCCGCCGGAGGTGCTGGGGAAGCTCGAAATGCTGCGCGACTTCGAGCCGAAACTGCGGCGCATCCTGTCCCGGATGTGGACCGAGATCAAGGTCCGCTAGACCGCTTCTCCCTGGCGTCTTACCACGGCTGAGTTTCGCAGCGCTTCAGGGCAGGCGGCCGAGGTCCTCGATGGCATCGACCACCATCGCGGTGCCGATGGCGATCAGCAGGATGTCGCCGGCGACGCGGACATAGCGGTGATGCGGCGGCGGGGGCGGCAGCCGGCCAAGCAGCACCGGCGGCAGATCGTAATAGACGATGCCGGCCGGCAGCGGCTCGCCGCGCCGCCATTTCTTCGCCTGACCCGGCGGCAGGCAGCCGTTGCGCTTCTTCGCCAGCCCCGGCGGGCAGTGGCCGGCCTCGAAGCGCTCGCCGTAGTAGTAGTCGCGCACGACGATGCGGACGCGGTCGTCGAAGCGGAAGCCGGCCGGATCGCTGCGGAAGTTCTCGACCCGCGGGTCGTAGCGGAAGACGTTGCTCCGCTCATGGTGCGGATCGTCGCGGCGCCCCTCGTGGCGCTCGTGCTGCCGTTCCTCCCGTGCCTCGCGCCGGCCGCCGCCTGCCCAGTCGGGCTTGTCGGCCAGGGCGTCGCCGGCGATGAACACGGCCGCCGACATGGCCGGCAGCCACCTCGTCAAGTTTCGCGCATGCCTCATGGTGCGGTTGCTCCTCTGGTCGTCGAATCCATCAAAGCGTACCGCAATTGGCCCGTTGACCTGGGTCAAGTCGTGCGCCGGCGACGCTCCGTATAGTCCCCTACCCGTTTTTCGTCCGACGCCCATGAACGCCCCCTCACGCATCGAACTGGTCTGTCCCGCCGGCGGCCTGCCCGCGCTCAAGGCCGCGGTCGACAACGGCGCCGACTGCGTTTATGCGGGCTTCAAGGACGACACCAACGCGCGCAACTTCACCGGCCTCAACTTCGACGAAGCGAGCCTCCGCGAAGGCATCCGCTACGCGCACGACCGGGCCGTCCGGGTGCTGATCGCGCTCAACACCTATCCGCAGACGGAGAACTGGTCGCGCTGGACCGCGGCCGTCGACCGCGCCGCCGCCTTCGGCGTCGATGCCGTGATCCTCGCCGATCCGGGCCTCATGGACTACGCCCGCCGCACGCATCCTCAGTTGCGGTTACACCTGTCGGTGCAGGGCTCGGCGACGAACTACGAGGCGATCAACTTCTACCACGAGCGCTTCGGCATCCAGCGCGCCGTGCTGCCGCGCGTGCTCTCGCTCGCGCAGGTCGAGCAGGTGGTGAAGAACACGCCGGTGGAGATCGAGGTGTTCGGCTTCGGCGGCCTGTGCGTGATGGTCGAGGGCCGCTGCGCGCTCTCGGCCTACGCCACCGGCACCTCGCCGAACTGCAACGGCGCCTGCTCGCCGGGCAAGGCCGTGCGCTGGGAACAGACGCCGCAGGGCATGGAAACGCGCCTGAACGGCATCCTCATCGACCGCTTCGGCGAGGGCGAGCGCGCCGGCTACCCGACCATCTGCAAGGGCCGCTTCGAGGTCGATGAAGAAACCTATTACGCGATCGAGGAGCCGGCGAGCCTGAACACGCTGGAGCTCTTGCCCGAGCTCGCGCGCATGGGCATCCGCGCGATCAAGATCGAGGGCCGCCAGCGCAGCCCGGCCTACGTCGCGCAGGTGACGAAGATCTGGCGCGAGGCGATCGACAGCTGCCTGCGCGATGCCGGCGCCTACCAGCCCAGGGCCGCATGGATGGCGGAACTCAACAAGGTCTCCGAGGGCCAGAGCTACACGCTCGGCGCCTACAACCGGCCCTGGAAATGAAGACCCGCCCCTCCCGACTGCCCCGATGAAGCTTTCCCTCGGCCCGCTCCAGTACTACTGGCCCCGCCAGCAGACGCTCGACTTCTACGAGGCCGTCGCCGACATGCCCGTCGACATCGTCTATCTCGGCGAGACGGTCTGCTCGCGCCGCCACGAGCTGCGGCTCGACGACTATTTCGAGATCGCGGCGAAGCTCGCCGACGCCGGCAAGGAGGTCGTCCTCTCGACGCTGACGCTGATCGAGTCCGAGTCCGACCTCAAGGCGCTGCGCCGCATCGTCGGCAACGCCCGCTTCTCCGTCGAAGCCAACGAGATGGGGGCCGTGCGCCTGCTCGCGGAAAAGGCGATCCCCTTCGTCGCCGGACCGACGCTCAACGTCTTCAACGGCTACACGCTGGCGCTGCTCGCGGGCATGGGCGCGACGCGCTGGGTGTTGCCGCCCGAGGCGAGCCGGGAAGCGCTCTCCGGCATCGAGAAGTCGAAGCCCGCGGGCCTCGCCACCGAAACGTTCGCCTTCGGCCGCGTCCCGCTCGCCTACTCGGCGCGCTGCTTTATCGCGCGCCGCTACAACCTGCAGAAGGACACCTGCGCATTCAAGTGCCTCGAATTCCCGGAGGGCATGCTGGTCAGGACGCGCGAGCACGAGGACTTCCTCGTCCTCAACGGTATCCAGACGCAATCGGCGAAGATATACAATCTGCTCGCCGACCTGCCGGAGCTGCGCTCCGCCGGCGTCGATGTGCTGCGCATCAGCCCGCAGCCCAAGGGCACGCGGGAGGTCATCGAAGCCTTCCGGGCGCGGCTCGCCGGGGGGGCCACATCGTTGCCCGGCGATTTCTGCAACGGTTTCTGGCATGGCCGGCCCGGACTCGAATGGGTGGAGGCTGCCGCATGAGCACGTTCAGGATTCCCGATTTCACGCTGCCGGCGCCGTTCGCGCGCATCGGCGAGAAGCTGCCGCAGCTGCCGCCGACGCTGGCGCTCGTCACCGGCCTCAATCTCGCGCTCGGCCGCATGATCCCGCGCGAGCCGCTGGCGCCGCTCGTCGGCAAGCGCTTCGCGATCCGCGTGCTCGACGCCGGCATGACCCTGCGCTTCACCTACGGCAGGCGTGGCTTCCGGCCGCTCTTCGATGCCGCACCACCGGACCTGACCATTTCCGCGCGCAGCCGCGATTTCCTTGCCCTCGTCGCCCGCGAGGAGGACCCGGACACGTTGTTCTTCGGCCGCCGCCTGCTGATGGAAGGCGACACGGACCTCGGCCTCCTGGTCAAGAACACGCTGGATGGCATCGAACTGCCGCGCTTCGACGCCGCCCGCCTGGCGCCGGTCGTGATGCTGCACCGCCTGCGCGAGCGGCTTGCCGGCCCGCGCGGCATCTGAGCCTTTGCCGCAGGGACGATCCCCGCTTCCGCGCTATCTGGCCGGCGCCTATACGCTGCTGGCGATCTACGGCAGCCTCTACCCGTTCGCCGGCTGGCACGACAAGGGCGGCTCGCCCACCGACTTCCTCTTTGCCGCGTGGCCGCGCTATACCACCGCCTTCGACATCGTCGGCAACGTCGCCGCCTATGTCCCCCTCGGCTTCCTCTGGGCAGTCGTTTTCCGTGCCCGACTCGGCGCCATGCCGGCCATTCTGGCGGCGCTCCTGCTCGGTGCGACCATGAGCCTGGGACTGGAGATCCTCCAGAATTACCTGCCGAGCCGGGTGCCCTCGAATCTCGACATCCTCTGCAATGCCGTCGGCGCCCTCGGCGGCGCCCTCGCGGGCGCGCGCTGGGGGCGCACGATGTTCGACGGCGGCCGCCTGCACGCGCTGCGTCAGCGCTTGTTCGTCCCCGGCACGATGGCGGACATCGGCCTGCTGCTCGTCTGCCTCTGGTTCCTGACCCAGTTGCAGCCGGACGCCCTGCCCTTCGCCACCGGCGACCTGCGCCAGCTTCTGGGCTTTCCCAGCCCCTGGGCGTACTCGGCCGCCGGCTTCGCGCGCCTCGAAGCCTTCATCGTCGCCAGCCATGCGCTCGCGCTCGGCCTTCTCGTCACGATGCTGGCACGGCCCGCGCATTCCGGCTTGCCGCTCGCCGTCGCCGGCGGTGGCCTGCTGGCCAAGACCTTCGCGCTGTCGCTGATGATGAGCGGCAGCGCCGGGTACGCCTGGGCGACTCCAGGCAGCCTCGTCGGCCTGGCCGCGGGGCTCGCGCTCTGGCTGCTGGCCATGCCGCTCCAGGCGCGCTGGCTGCGCGCCCTGGCCGCCTCCTCGCTCCTGCTCGGCACCGTGCTGGTCAATCTCGCCCCCGAAAACCCCTATCTCGCCAACACCTTCCAGCTCTGGAATCCCGGCCAGTTCCTCAACTTCCACGGCCTCACGCGGCTCGCCGCCACGCTCTGGCCTTTTCTGGCGCTGCCCTGGCTGATGCTCCTGAGAACCGACGATGACCACTGAGATCACCGACCTCGTCACCCTGCGCGACGCCCTGCGCGAATTCGCCGCCGCCCGCGACTGGCGGCGTTTCCACACGCCCAAGAACCTGGCCATGGCCATGATCGTCGAGGCGGCGGAACTGGTCGAGCATTTCCAGTGGCTGACGCCGGAAGAGAGCCTGAGCCTGCCGGCCGACAAGCTCGCCGAGGTGCGCGACGAGGTGGCCGATACCTTCATCTATCTCGTGGAAATCGCCGATGTGCTCGGCATCGACCTGATCGCCGCCGCCCGCGATAAGATGGCGAAAAACGCGATCAAACACCCCGCCCCCGAGAGCAAGCCATGAACGAAAGCCACTACCAGTACCACGTCTTCTTCTGCACCAACCAGCGCGAAGCCGGCGAGATGTGCTGCAACAACCACGGCGCCGCGGCGATGCGCGACTACTGCAAGCAGCGCGTCAAGGATCTCGGCGAGCGCATTCCCGGCAAGGTGCGCATCAACACCGCCGGCTGCCTCGACCGCTGCGACAAGGGCCCGGTGATCGTCGTCTATCCCGAGGCCACCTGGTACACCTACGTGGATCGCGAGGACATCGACGAGATCGTCGAATCGCATCTCGCCAACGGCAAGGTCGTCGAGCGCCTGTTGATCGACAAGCCCTGAGCCGCCATGTCGAGGCACGAGCGCGTCCTGCTCGACGGCCCGGCCGGCAGGATCGAGGTCTTCGTCGAACCGCATGATTCGGCGACCGGCATCGCCCTCGTCGCCCATCCGCATCCGCTGTTCGGCGGCACCGCCGACAACAAGGTGGTCACGACGCTGGCCAAGGCCTTCCGCGAGCTGGGCTGCCACACCCTGCGGCCCAACTTCCGCGGCGTCGGCGGCACGGAAGGAACGCACGACCGCGGCATCGCCGAAACCGACGACCTGCTCGCCGTGCACGACTACGCACGGGCGCGCTTCGGGGCGCTGCCCATGTATCTGGCCGGCTTCTCCTTCGGCGCCTACGTCGTCACGCGGCTGGCGAAGCGGCTGCAAGACTCAGCCGTCGCAGCACGCCGGCTGGTGCTGGTGGGCACGGCCGCGGGCTTCATCGAGGGCGACAGAACATACGAAACCGGGGCCGTGGCGCCCGACACGATCGTCATCCACGGCTCCGAAGACCAGGTCGTGCCGCTCGCCAACGTGCTCGCGTGGGCCGAGCCGCTCGATCTGCCGGTCATCGTCATCCCGGGCGCCGACCACTTCTTCCACCGCCGCCTGCACATCATCCGCAGGATCATCCACGACGCATGGAAGCCCCAGGACCGCTGATCGTCACCGGTCTGCGCAAACGCTACGGCGACCGCGAGGCGGTGGCCGGCATTTCCTTCGCCCTGAAGAAGGGCGAGTGCTTCGGCCTGCTTGGCCCCAACGGCGCCGGCAAGACCACGACCCTGCGCTGCTGTCTCGGCCTCACCGCACCCGACGGCGGCAGCATCACGCTGGTCGGCGAGCCGGTGCCGGCGCGCGCCCGCGAGGCGCGCCAGCGCATCGGCGTGGTGCCGCAGTTCGACAATCTCGATCCGGACTTTACGGCCGCCGAGAACCTGCTCGTTTTCGGCCGCTACTTCGGCCTCGACGACGCGACCATCCGTGCCCGCATCCCGAAACTGCTCGAATTCGCCGGCCTCACCAGCAAGGCGGATGCCAACATCCGCACACTCTCGGGCGGCATGAAGCGGCGCTTGACGCTGGCGCGGGCGCTGGTGAACGACCCCGACCTGCTGGTGCTCGACGAGCCGACCACCGGCCTCGATCCGCAGGCGCGGCACCTGATCTGGGAACGACTCTCCGGCCTCGTCGCCGAGGGCAAGACCATCCTGCTGACGACGCACTTCATGGAGGAAGCCGAGCGGCTCTGTGACCGCCTGGCGATCATGGACGACGGGCGCATCATCGCCGAAGGCACGCCGCGGGCGCTGATCGCCCGATACGCGCCGGTGTCGCCGTCACCGCTGCGGCCGGCCAACCTCGAGGACGTGTTCCTGACACTGACCGGCCACGAGCTGAGGGACTGAGCTTGGACCATTTCGCCCCGCCCCGCCTTTCCCGCCGCGCCCTTGCCGTCTGGCGGCGCAATTTCATGGTCTGGAAGAAGCTCGCCCTGCCCTCGATCCTCGGCAATCTCGCCGATCCGATGATCTACATGTTCGGCCTTGGCTACGGTCTCGGCAACCTGCTGCCGCAATCGCTGCCGGCCTTCGGCGGCGGGTCCTACATTGCCTTTCTCGCCGCCGGCACGGTCTGCGCCTCGACGATGAACGCGGCCTCCTTCGAGGCGCTCTACTCGGCCTTCGCGCGCATGCACGTGCAGAAGAGCTGGGAGGCAATCATGAACGCGCCGGTTTCGCTCGACGACGTGCTCCTGGGCGAGCTGCTCTGGGCCGCGGCCAAGGCGACGCTTTCGGGCGTGGCGATCCTGATCGTCGCCTGGGTGCTCGGCCTGACCTCGTCGGCGCTGGCGTTCTGGGCGCTGCCGGTGATCTTCCTCACGGGGCTCGCCTTCGCCGCGCCGGGGCTGATCATGACGGCGCTGGCGCCGTCCTATGATTTCTTCATGTACTACTTCACGCTGTTCATCACGCCGATGACGCTGCTCTCGGGCGTGTTCTTTCCGCTCGACCAGCTGCCGGCATTCTTCCAGGCGGCAGCGCAACTGCTGCCGCTGACGCACGCGGTCGCGCTCATCCGCCCGCTGCTGTTCGGGCAGGTGCCGGAGGCGCCGCTTGCGCACGTCGGCGTGCTCGTGGCGGTGACGGTGGCCTGCTATTGGGTGGCGCTGGGGCTCGCCAGGCGGCGGCTGCTTTCCTGAGGCGGCGCGACGGCGCCGATGTGGGTGTCGAGCCGTAGCTCCAGCCCCTCTTCAGCGTTCGGAGGCTGCCTCTGGGCCAGGAATGAGCCCGCGAGGAAACCCATCACGAGGGCCGCGAGCACGGCGGCCAGATGCTGCCACCGCCAGCCCGCGGCGGGTTCCGGCGCCCGGACCGGCGCAGCCATCTTCGCCGGCGGGGTCGCGGGCTTGGCGCGCCGCTCGGCGAGTCTGCGCTCCATCGTCCGCCTGTCGACCGCCGGTAGCGGCGAATGCTCGTTCATCGTCGGCTCGCCATCGCTGACGGGTTCCGGCGGATGATGGCTACTGCCGCCGCGATCGGCAGGCGCACCCGGCAGACGAACCTTGGGCTCGTGACGCGAACGAAGCGCCTCCGCGCCCTTCGTCACGGGCGCGTGTTCCGTGAATTCGTAGCTCCAGGATTCCGGCATCGATCTATCCGTTGCCCGACGATGGCATCGTCGACGGCCGCCATCGTAGGCCAACGGCCGCCGGCGGCCAACGGTACAATCGGACTATGTCTATCCTGCTCGTGATCACGACCCTGCCCGACGAGGCGAGCGCCCATGCGCTGGCCGGGCACTTGGTGTCCGCCCGCCTCGCGGCCTGCGCAAACATCCTCGCGCCCTGCCGGTCCGTCTATCGCTGGCAGGGGAAGATCGAGGACGCCGCGGAGGTGCCACTGCTGATCAAGACCACCCCGGCACGCTACGCGGAGCTCGAGGCCGCGATCCGCGAGCGGCATCCCTACGAACTTCCGGAGATCGTCGCGGTCCCACCGGCCGCCGGCCTGGGCGCCTATCTGGCCTGGGTCGAAGCCGAAACCACGCCCGAGACCATGAGCGCATGAAGCTGTTCCGCCTGCTGCTGCTGTTGCTGCTGGTCCAGCCGGCCTTTGCCGACGAGCCGCTCGACCCCGAGAAGGCCTACCGCTTCTCTGCGGTGGCGATCGACGCCAACACGGTCGAGGCACGCTGGCGGATCGAGAAAGACTATTACATGTACCGGGACAAGTTCCGCTTCTCGGCGGAGCCGGCCACGGTCAAGCTCGGCACGCCAAAGTTCCCGGCGGGCGAAGTGCATGACGACGAGTTTTTCGGCAGGGTCGAGACCTATCGCAACGAGGTGAAAATCCGCATTCCCGTCGAAGCCGGCGGCGCGGAGAGCTTCACGCTCAAGGCCGTCTCGCAGGGCTGCTGGGACAAGGGCATCTGCTATCCGCCGACGCCGCAGAAGGCGACGGTGAAGCTCCCGCCGGCGGCTTCCGCGGCGCCCGTGGCCACGGCCGCCCCCGAAGCGCCGCTGGCAAGCGCGCCGGCTGCCGGCGCCGCGGCCGGGCCGGCGGGCGGCGCCGACGAGTCCTCGCGCATCGCCAACCTGCTCCGTCACGGCGGCTTCTGGCTCATCATCGCGAGCTTCTTCGGTTTCGGCCTGCTGCTGTCGCTGACGCCCTGCGTCTTCCCGATGGTGCCGATCCTCTCGGGCATCATCGTCAATCACGGCCACGCGGTGACCCACGCGCGCGCCTTCTGGCTCTCGCTCGCCTACGTGCTCGGCATGGCCGTCACCTACGCGGCCGTGGGCGTCGCGGCCGGCTTTTCCGGCACGCTCCTGTCCGCGGCGCTGCAAAACGCCTGGGTGCTTTCGGCCTTCGCGCTGATCTTCGTCGTCCTCTCGCTGTCGATGTTCGGCTTCTACGAGCTGCAACTGCCGTCCGCCCTCCAGAGCCGCCTGTCGGAAACCGCAAACCGGCAGGGCGGCAGCTTCGGCGCGATTGCCGTGATGGGCGCGCTCTCGGCGCTGATCGTCGGCCCCTGCGTCGCCGCACCGCTCGCGGGCGCGTTGCTTTACATCGCCCAGACCGGCGATGCGGCACTCGGCGGCGCGGCGCTCTTTTCGATGGCGATGGGCATGGGCGCGCCGCTGATCCTCGTTGGTGTCTTCTCGCGCTCGCTGCTGCCCAAGGCCGGGCCGTGGATGGAGGCGGTGAAGAAGTTCTTCGGCGTGCTCCTGCTCGCCACCGCGCTGTGGCTGGTGACGCCGGTGATCCCGGTCTGGCTGCAGATGCTCGGCTGGGCCGCGCTCCTGATCGTTCCGGCGATCTACATGCACGCGCTCGACCCCCTGCCGCCGCAGGCGAAGGGCTGGAACCGCTTCTGGAAGGGCATCGGCGTGCTGATGCTGCTTTCCGGCATCGCCATGCTCGCCGGCGTCCTCGGCGGCTCGCGCGATCCGCTCCAGCCGCTCGGCTTCCTGCGCGCGAGCGCCGAGGCCGGCGCCTTACCGCGGCTGAGTTTCGAGCGCGTGAAGACCTCCGCCGAGCTCGACCAGCGCGTCCGTGCGGCGGCGGCCCGCGGCCAGCCGGCCATGCTCGACTTCTATGCCGACTGGTGCGTCTCGTGCAAGGAGATGGAGAAGTTCACCTTCACCGACGCGAGGATCCAGGCGCGCCTCTCCGGCGTGCTGCTGCTTCAGGCCGACGTCACGGCCAACGATGACGACGACAAGGCGCTGCTCAGGCGCTTCGGCCTGTTCGGGCCGCCGGGCATCGTCTTCTTCGGCACGGATGGTCGCGAGATCGAGGGCGCGCGGATCGTCGGCTACCAGGCGCCCGACGCCTTCCTCGCCACGCTGGAACAGGCGCTGCCGCGTTGAGGCGGTTCAACCCACCCCTCAACATATGCCGACATCGGCCGATAATGGGCCGATGAAACCGGCAAATTCCTCCGCCGCTCCCCCCCGGCCGGCTGGTAGCAAGCCCAGCGGCGCATTGCGCATCGTCCTGCTCTACGCGGCTTTCGCATCCCTCTGGATCCTGCTCTCCGACAAGGCGGCGGCCTGGCTCTTTCCGGAGCCGGCGGCACTCGTTCGCGCGAGCATGATCAAGGGCTGGATCTTCGTCGCCGTCACTTCCGCGCTCCTCTACGCCCTGATCCGCGACCTGGTGCGCCGGCTCGATGCGGCCTACGCACGCGAGCTGGGCGAAGCCCACGAGAAGCGCCGGGCGCTGCAACTACTCGACGCCGTGGTTCGCGCCTCGAGCGACGCGATCTTCGCCAAGGACACCGAAGGCCGCTACATCCTGGTCAACGACGCCGCGGCACGCTGCCTCGGCAAGACCCCGGCCGAGGTGCTCGGCCACGACGACCGGGCCCTGTTCCCGCCGGAGCAGGCCGAGATGCTCTTGGCCAAGAACGCGCGCATCGTCGCCCAAGGGCACCGGGAAACCGGCGAGGAAACCGTCGCCACGGCCGAAGGCGAGCGCACCTTCCTCGCCACCAAGGGGCCGCTGCGCGACGAGGACGGCCGGATCATCGGCACCTTCGGCATCTCGCGCGACATCACCGAGGCCAAGCGCGCCGAGGCGGCGCTGCGGGAGAGCGAAGGCCGGTTCCGTGCGCTGGTCGAGCAGTCGCTCGCCTGCATCTACATCATCCAGGACGGTCGTTTCGTTTATGTCAATCCCGCCTTCGCGAAGATTTTCGGCTATGACTCGCCGGAGGAAATCGTCGGCAAGGTTCCCGTCAGCGAGTTCGTCTCGCCTTCGGACCGCGCCAGGGTCGAGGAAAACATCCGCCGGCGAATCACCGGCGAGATCACCGACATCCAGTACGAATTCGTCGGCCTGCGCCGGGACGGCCAGCAGATCGACATCGAGGTGCACGGCCGGCGTTTCCTCTACCGTGGACGGCCCGCGGTCATCGGCCTGGCGCTCGACATCACCCAGCGCCGCCGCGCCGAGGCGGAGGTTCTGCGGCTCTCCCGTGCCATCGAGCAGAGCCCGGAAAGCATCGTCATCACCGACACCGAGGGCGTGATCCAGTACGTCAATGACGCCTTCCTGCGTGTCACGGGCTACACGCGCGACGAGGTCATCGGCCGGAATCCATCCATCCTCCAGTCGGGGAAGACGCCGCGGTCGACCTACGTCGCGCTCTGGCAGACGCTGACCCACGGTCAATCGTGGAAAGGCGAGTTCCACAACCGGCGCAAGGACGGCAGCGAGTATGTCGAATTCGCCCACATCTCGCCGATCCGCCAGGCCGATGGCCGCATCACCCACTACGTGGCCGTGAAGGAGGACGTCACCGAGAAGAAGCGCATGGGCGCGGAACTCGACCAGCACCGCCACCATCTCGAGGAACTGGTGGCCCGGCGCACCGCTGAGCTCGAGGTGGCCCAGAAGGCCGCCGAAGCCGCCAACCGGGCGAAGAGCGCCTTCCTCGCCAACATCAGCCACGAGATCCGCTCGCCGATGAACGCCATCCTCGGTTTGACTCATCTGTTGCGGCGCGATGCGCCAACGCCGCAGCAGGCGGAAAGGCTCGCGCGCATCGACGCCGCCGCGACGCACCTCCTGGCGGTCATCAACGACGTCCTCGACCTGTCCAAGATCGAGGCGGGCCGCCTCGAACTCGAAGAGACCGACTTTGCGCTCGCGACCATCCTCGACGACGTCCGCGCGCTCATCGCCGACCAGGCGCAGGCCAAGGGCCTCGCCGTCATCGTCGAGCACGGAGAAGCGCCCCTGTGGCTGCGCGGCGATCCGGTCCGGCTGCGCCAGGCGCTGCTCAACTACGGGAGCAACGCCGTCAAGTTCACCGAGCGTGGCTCGATCAGCATCGGCGTCGATATGCTCGAGGAGGAGGGCGACAGTCTGCTCCTCCGCTTCCGCGTGCGCGACACCGGCATCGGCGTGGCGGCCGAGGTCCAGCCCCGGCTGTTCGAGGCCTTCTCGCAGGGCGACGGCTCGATGACCCGGCGCTTCGGCGGTACCGGCCTCGGTCTGGCGATCACGCGGCGGCTGGCACGCATGATGGGCGGCGAAGCCGGCCTGGAAAGCACGCCGGGCACGGGCAGTCTCTTCTGGTTTACCGCGCGGCTCAAACGCGGCCAGCCGGCCACGGCCGCGGAGGTCCAGCCGGCAAACACCCGCGATTTCCATGGCGTCCGCGTCCTGCTCGCGGACGACAACCTGATCAACCGCGAGGTCACCACGGAAATCCTCGGCGATGCCGGAATGGTCGTAGACGCCGCCGTTGACGGCCTCGACGCGGTGGAAAAGGCGCGCCGCACGGCCTATGACCTCGTGTTGATGGACATGCAGATGCCCGAGATGGACGGACTCGAGGCGACACGGCGCATCCGTGCGCTGCCGGGCTGGCATGACCGGCCCATCCTCGCGCTCACCGCGAACGCCTTCACCGAGGACCGCGAGGCCTGTTTCGCCGCCGGCATGAACGATTTCATCGCCAAGCCTCTGAACCCCGACGCGTTGCTCGCGCTGCTCGGCAAATGGCTGAAGAGAGGTGCCGGCCCGGCGGATGCCACAACTTCAGGCCCGGCGGTCGCGCCGGAGGGCAACGCCGACGGCGTGTTACCACGGCTGAGTTTGGCGGTGCCCCTTCCGGCCCTTCCCGGCGTCGACGTCGAGAGCGCCCTGCGCCGGCTGCATGGCCGCACGGAGAGCTACCTGCGTCTGCTCGCGAGCTTCGCCGCCCATCACGGCGGCGACATCGCGGCCCTGCGCGCCTCACTCGCCGAGGGCCGAAACGGCGATGCCCAGCGCATCGCCCATACCCTCAAGGGCGCGGCCGGCATGCTCGGCGCGACCCTGGTCCAGGAACAGGCCACGGCGCTGGAGCAGGCGCTGCGCGAGGGGCATGGCGGCTCTGCCGGAGTCGACGGCCTGGTGGAGCGGCTCGATGTGGCGATGTCGGCGCTGCTCGCGGCCATCGCCAAGGCTGCCTGAGACCACGGACCTCCTTCGCGCCTGACGAAAAATCGTCGCGAGCGGAGCAGGACTTTTCCCGGGCGCTCAGAGCGTGTGAAAAAATTCGTCGCGAGCGGGCCGATGGCAAGGCGCACGGAGCGCAGCGACCGAGACATAACAAGGGGTTAGGCGAGGGAGCGAGCACCGCGCAACGCAGCCAGCGGGTCGCGCAGCAGAAATTTTCACAAGCTCTCAGTCCGGCACGACCGTGTGGCAGACCTTCACGGCCGGCATCATCGCCACCGGCTTGATCTCGCCCGGCCCCGCGATCGCGGCAAGCACGGCCGCCTCTCGGCAACGGGCGACGATCTCGGGCTTCGACAGTTCGCGCTCGATGATGTCGAGCGTCGCCCGGCCGATGTATTCGCTCGCCGGGTCCATCGACTCCAGCGCCTCGAGATAGGCGCGGCCGATCAGCCGGCCGAGGGGTGGCGGGTTGTAAAGCAGCTTCTTGATCAGGAAGGGATTGAGCGTCAGCGGGTCGTAGTCCTCGGGCAGGTAGCCCTGGCCGATCAGCAGACGCTCGACCGGCGTGCCCGGCTGGATGCCGATGAAGAAGATGAACGGCAGTACGTTGTCGCGGCCGAAGAGCGTGTAGAGCTCCTTGACCTTGTCGATCGTCTTCCTCAGCGTGCACACGGTCTCGCCCGGCGCGTTGAGCGGCATGTAGAGCTTGACCTTCTGGTCCGTGTGGCCGGCCGCCTTGAACATGCGGAAGGCTTCCATCTGCTGTTCGAGCGAATAGCCGAGCGTGAGACCATCGACGATCTCCTGCGCGCCCGTGAAGGAGAGGTCGATGCTGGTGATGCCGCTGGCGAGCATCTTGCGCGCGATTTCCGGCGTCAGGTAATTGAGGCGCAGATAGCCCGACCAGCGGATGTCGAGCCTGCGCGCCAGGATCTCGTCGAGGATGCGGCTGACGTGGTCGACGCTGCGGCGCGTCGAGCAGAACTGCGCGTCGGTAAACCAGATGCGCCGGACACCGTAACGGTGGCGCAGCATCTCGATCTCGCGGGCGATCTCGACCGGATCGCGGTAGCGCTGCTGCGCGCCCTCGATCTTGTTGTAGAGGCAGAAGTGGCACTGGTGCGGGCAGCCGCGCTTGGTGTGCACGCCGATGTCGTCGCCAAGGTAGTCGCCGAAGCGCGGAAAGATCGACTCGATGTATGGAAAATCGATGGCCGTGAGGCTGGCGAGATCGAAGTGCTCGCGCCGCGGCCGGTGCGTCACCCGTCCCTGAGCATCCTTGTAGAAGAACTCGCCGACCGGCTCGCGGAAGCCGTCGACAATGGAAAGCATGGTGTCTTCGCCCTCGCCGACGACCACGACCGTGTCGGCCGGGCACTTCGCCGCGACATAGCGGCCGAAGATCGACACGGCCGTGCCGCCGACGACGATGCGCGTTCCCGGCAGCATCCTGCGCACCAGTTTCATGTAGTCGAAGTTGCGCAGCCGGCTGCCGACGTAGTCGCCGATGATGCGGATCGCATCCTTGGCAGCCTTGAGCTTCTTGAACGGGTTCGGCGAGTGGTCGAAATTCATGACCACGTCGAGCGCGTCGTCCTCCGGATGCGGGCCGAACGACTGCATGTTGCGCCACGAGAAGGCAACGACGTCCGGACGCATCGCCTCGAGATGCTCCGTGAGCACGCGCCGCCGCTCCGAGGGCGGCACCAGCGCGAGGTCGAGCAGATGCTGGTGGATGCCCGGCCGCCGTTTGTGGATGTAATCGGCCACATAGACCACCCCACCCGGCCAGATCTTCCAGCACGGCAGGCGGACATAGAGGACGCTGCGGGCGGCGGCAGCGGTCGGGGCCATCGGTTCGTTGCTGTCGTTCATGTCGGCCGGGCTCGCGACCGAGGGGCGGCCCAGTGTCGTCTCTTATAATGGCTCCATCTTACTCTCTTCGGACCTAATCGAATGTTCACCGGCATCGTCGCCGCCATCGGGCGGATCACTCACGTCCAATCGCTGGAAAAAGGGCTGCGCCTGACGGTCGAAGCGCCGGAGCTGGGACTCACGGACGTCGCCATCGGCGACTCCATCGCCCACGCCGGCGTCTGTCTGACGGTGATCGGCAAGGCCGGCAACACCTACCAGGTCGACGTCTCGCGGGAAACGCTCGACTGCACGGTCGGCCTCGATGCGCCGGGCGAGGTCAATCTGGAAAAGGCGATGCGCCTGTCCGATCGTCTGGGCGGCCATCTCGTCTCCGGCCACGTCGATGGCGTGGGCGAGATCGTCCGTTTCGAGAAGATCGGCGAATCGCACGAGTTGGTCGTCCGCGCGCCGAAGCCGCTGGCGAAGTACATCGCCCGCAAGGGCTCGATCACCGTCGACGGTGTCTCGCTGACCGTCAACCATGTCGCCGGCCCGGAGTTCTCGATCAACCTGATCCCGCACACCGTCGAGGTCACCACGCTCAAGCATTGCCGCGCCGGCGGCCGCGTCAATCTGGAGGTCGATCTCATCGCACGCTACGTCGAGCGGATGCTGAGTCCGGACGCCCAAGGTTAGAATCCCTGCCCCTGCCAACACAACCACAATCCATGAGCATCAGCCCCATTGAAGAGATCGTCGCCGACATCCGTGCGGGCCGGATGGTCATCCTCGTCGACGAAGAAGACCGGGAGAACGAGGGCGACCTCGTCATGGCCGCCGAGCACGTCACGCCCGAGGCGATCAACTTCATGGCCAAGCACGGCCGCGGCCTGATCTGCCTGACGCTCACCGAGGCGCGCTGCCGGCAGCTCGACCTGCCGCTGATGGTGCGCGACAACCGCACGCCGCACGGCACGGCCTTCACCGTCTCCATCGAGGCCGCCGAAGGCGTCACCACGGGCATCTCCGCGCACGACCGCGCGCGCACCGTGCAGGCCGCGGTTGCCCGCGATGCCAAGCCCGCCGACATCGTCCAGCCGGGGCACATCTTTCCGCTGATGGCCAGGAACGGCGGCGTGCTGGTGCGTGCCGGCCACACCGAGGCGGGCTGCGACCTCGCGCAAATGGCCGGCCTCGAGCCGGCCGCGGTGATCTGCGAGATCCTCAAGGACGACGGCACGATGGCCCGGCTGCCCGACCTCATCGAGTTCGCCAGGACGCACGGGCTCAGGATCGGCACCATCCGCGACCTGATCCACTACCGCTCCGAAAACGAGAAGCTGGTCGAGTGCGTTGCCGATCGCGAAGTCCGCTGCGCTCACGGCAGTTTCCGCCTGCGCGCCTTCAGCGACCGCACCAGCGGCGAGGTGCACCTGGCCCTCTCCAAGGGCGACATCACCCCTGCCGAGGAGACGCTGGTGCGCGTGCACGAGCCACTCTCGGTGCTGGACTTTCTCGATTGCGCGAGCCATCGGCACAGCTTCAGCGTCGACCAGGCGATGCAGGCGATCGGCCGGCGCGGCCGCGGGGTCATCGTCCTCCTTCACCGCAAGGAAGCCGGCGACGACCTGCTCGCCGCGCTGCGCGAAGACGGCGTCCGTCCCGCGGCGAAGTGGGATCCGCGCCTCTACGGCATCGGCGCGCAGATCCTCCGCGAAGTCGGCGTCGGCAAGATGCGGCTCCTCGCCAGCCCGCGGAAGATGCCGAGCATGGCCGGGTTCGGCCTCGAAGTCTGTGGCTTTCTTTCGCCCGAGGAGGCGCTTTCATGAGTTTCAAACCAGGCGCGGCACCGGTGGCCGCGGCGCCTTCCGGCGGCACCTGCGCCGGCCTGCGTGAAATCGAACCGAACCTCGCCGGCGCCGGCCTGCGTGTCGGCATCGTCATGGCGCGCTTCAACCGCGACATCGGCGAGGGTTTGCTCTCCGGCTGCTGCCAGGAGCTCCACCGGCTCGGCGTGAGCGAGACGACACTGGTGACCGTGCCCGGCGCGCTGGAGATTCCCCTGACGCTCCAGACGATGGCGCAAAGCGGCCGCTTCGATGCGCTCGTCGCCCTGGGCTGCGTGATCCGTGGCGAGACCTATCACTTCGAGATCGTCGCCAATGAATCGGCGCGCGGCGTGACCGAGGTGCAGCTCGCGACCGGCATTCCGGTCGCCAACGCGGTACTGACCACCGAAAACGAAACCCAGGCCGAGGTGCGCATGCACCAGAAGGGCCGCGAGGCGGCCCAGTGCGCCGTCGAGATGGCCAACCTTCTCAGGGCGGTGATGCAACCATCGTGAGCAGGTCGCCCAGGCATCGCGCGCGCGAGTTCGTCGTCCAGGGACTCTACCAGGCCCTCGTCGGCGGCCAGGACGAGGCCGCCATCCGCGCCCAGGCCGAAACCGTCGCCGGTTTCGAGAAGGCCGACACCGCGCTCTACCGGACCCTGCTCGCCGAAACGCTCGCCGACACGGCGGCGCTGCGGGAACTGCTCGCCCCGCACGTCGATCGCGCCTGGGACGAGGTCTCGCCGATCGAGCGCGGCATCCTGCTCCTGGGCGCCTGCGAGCTCAAGCACCACCCCGAGACGCCCTACCGCGTGGTCATCAATGAGGCGATCGAGCTGGCCAAGACGTTCGGCGGCACCGATGGCCACAAGTTCGTCAATGGCGTGCTCGACAAGCTGGCGCCCGCGCTGCGTCCCGCGGAGGCGGGCCGGAGGGCTTGACGCCATGCCCTCCGAGTTCGAGCTGATCGAACGCTTCTTCCACCGCCCGGTACGGCAGACGGTGCTCGGCGTCGGCGACGACGGCGCCATCATCCGCCCTTCGCCCGGCATGGAACTGGTCGTCTCGACCGACATGCTGGTCTCCGGCACGCATTTCCTGCCCGATGCCGATCCCGAGGACCTTGGCTGGAAGACGCTGGCGGTCAACGTCTCGGACATGGCGGCCATGGGCGCGACGCCCCGCTGGGCGCTGCTGGCCGCCGCCTTGCCGGCGGCCACCGAGTCCTGGATCGAGCGATTCGCGCGCGGCTTCTTCGCCTGCGCCGAAACATTCGCCATCGACGTCATCGGCGGCGACACCACGCGGGGACCACGCAACTTCTGCGTCACCATTTTCGGCGAAGTGCCGCAAGGCCAGGCACTGATGCGTTCCGGGGCCCGGCCCGGCGACGATCTATGGGTTTCCGGGCATCCCGGCCGCGCGGCGCTCGGCCTCGCGCACCGGCAGGGGCACGCACGACTGGCCGAACCCCGGCTGTCCGAATGTCTGGCGGCGCTCGACCGGCCACAGCCGCGCGTCGCGCTCGGCCTGGCCCTGCGCGGGCTGGCGAGCGCCGCGATCGACGTCTCCGACGGCCTGCTCGCCGATCTCGGCCACATCCTCGAGGCCTCCGGGGTCTCGGCCGAGCTGCAGATCCCCGACCTGCCGCCCCCTGGCATCGAACGTGAGTGCCTGCTCGCCGGCGGAGACGACTATGAACTGGTCTTCACGGCGCCCGCGGCGCGGCGCGGCGAGGTGGCCGCGCTCTCGGCGCAACTGGCGCTGCCGCTGACCCGTATCGGCCACGTCGAGGCCACGTCGGCTGGCGTGTTACCACGGCTGAGTTTGCGCGATGCCGAGGGGCAGCCCATCGAGATCGGCCACCGTGGCTGGGACCATTTCGGGTAGGCTCCGCGCATGGCCAAGGCGCCCGCTCCCCCGTTCCGCTTCCTTTTCCAGCATCCCGCCCATCTGATCGCCTGCGGCTTCGGCAGCGGTCTGGCGCCCGTGGCGCCCGGTACCTTCGGCACACTGTTCGCCTGGCTGACGTTTCCGCTTCTCGAAGCCTGGTTCCCGAACGACCTGTGGCTCGCGATCTTTCTCGTGCTCGCCTTCCTGACCGGCATCACGGCCTGCGAGATCACCGGGCGGAAACTCGGCGTCGCCGACCACGGCGCCATCGTCTGGGACGAGATCGTGCCGTTCTGGGCCGTGCTGTTGCTGACGCCGCCGGGCTGGGCCTGGCAGCTGGCGGCCTTCCTCTGGTTCCGCGTCTTCGACATCTTCAAGCCGGCGCCGGCCCGCTACTTAGACGAGAAGCACAAGAACGGCTTCGGCGTGATGATGGACGACCTCGTCGCCGCCGGCTTCACCGTGCTGACCTTGGCCGTGATCAAGGCGGTCGTCGAGGGGCTCTTCTGATGGACGCCGATCTCGAAGCCCTGTCGCGCCGGGTCGGCGAGGCTCTTCGCGAGCGGTCGCTCACGCTCGCGACCGCCGAATCCTGCACGGGCGGCTGGGTCGCCGCCGTGGTCACCCACACGGCAGGGAGTTCCGCGTGGTTCGACCGCGGCTTCGTCACCTATGCCAACGAGGCCAAGACCGCCATGCTCGGCGTGCGGCCGGAAACGCTGCAGACCCACGGCGCGGTGAGCCTGGAGACCGCCCGGGAGATGGCCGCCGGCGCGCTTGCGAACTCCAATGCGCTGATTTCATTGGCGATCACAGGGATTGCCGGCCCGACCGGAGGCTCACCGGATAAGCCCGTGGGCACCGTATGCTTCGCCTGGTGCCTGCGCGGTCAGGCGCCGGAGGCCGAGCGATGCCGTTTCAGCGGCGATCGCGAAGCCATCCGAAGGCAGGCCGTCATCCACGCGCTGGAGGGCATCCTGGCCCGCGCAAAAAACGTGCCATCCGTGCAATAATCGTTTCGACATTCGGAGAACATCTTATGGACGACAACAAGGCGAAGGCCCTGCAGGCGGCGCTTGCCCAGATCGAAAAGCAGTTCGGCAAGGGTTCCATCATGAAGATGGGCGAGGGCCAGATCGAGAAGGACATCCAGGCCGTCTCGACCGGCTCGCTCGGCCTCGACATCGCGCTGGGCATCGGCGGCCTGCCGCGCGGGCGGATCATCGAGATCTACGGCCCCGAGTCTTCGGGCAAGACGACGCTCTGCCTCCAGGTCGTCGCCGAGGTGCAAAAGCTCGGCGGCACTGCCGCCTACATCGACGCCGAGAACGCGCTCGATCCGGTCTATGCCGGCAAGCTCGGCGTCGACGTGCCCAACCTGCTGATCTCCCAGCCCGACACCGGCGAGCAGGCGCTCGAGAGCGCCGACATGCTGGTCCGCACGGGCGGGGTCGACGTCCGCGTCATCGGCTCGGTGACGGCACTCGTCACCAAGGCCGAGACTGAGGGCGTAATGGGCGACCAGCTGCCGTGCCTGCAGGCACGGCTGCTGAGCCAGGCCCTGCGCCAGCTCCCCCGCCACATCACGCGCGCGCACCGCCTGGTCATCTGCATCAACCACATCCTCATG
>CAZGYD010000085.1:0-1324 GCA_964530115.1 uncultured Rhodocyclaceae bacterium
AGGCGCACCTTCTCGCCGGGCAACAGGGTGGTGGAGTACACAATATCTCCCAGTGCCAGCGGACCGGAACAACGGGTAAAGCGCACGTGGAAGATCACCTCCACGCGCACTATTTGTCCCTGTTCGGTTCGTACACTGGTAGGAAAGACCAGATGACGGCGAAAGTCCAGCACATCGCACGTAGGCGACGTTTTGAGGTCAGGGCAGCAGGGAATCTCCGCATAGGGAGTGACGCCGGATTCTGTATGCATGAATTTTTCCTCCAATTTTTTACTAAACATATAACAGAAATCCAAATAGTATTATATACTCCCCATCCCGTCTGTCAATAAGAGATATTTCCCAGCGTTGCCGATTCTCCGGAATGAACCGCAGAAATGGCAGTATAATGACCTCAAATACACTTTCAGCCAAAAAAGAGGAACACAATATGCCCGCACAGATTCTGGATGGCGCCGCGATGGCGGAAAAAATCCGCCAGCAGATTGCACAGGAAGTTGCTCAACGCCTTGCCGAGGGCAAACCCGCCCCGGGACTTGCCACCGTGCTGGTGGGCGATAACCCCGCCTCGCAGGTGTACGTTAAATCCAAGCACAAAGCCTGCCAGCAGGTGGGCATCCGCTCCATGGGCTATGAACTGCCTGCTACCGCCTCCCAGCAGGAAGTGATGGACCTGGTCAAGCGCCTGAACGACGATCCTGCCGTCAACGGCATTCTGGTGCAGTTGCCCCTGCCTTCCGGACTGGACGAAGAGAAGGTGCTGAGCCATCAGCATCGAGAAGGATGTGGATGGTTTTCACCCCATCAACATCGGACGGCTGGCGCAGAAGGGGCGCGAACCGCTCTTCGTCCCCTGTACCCCCGCCGGCTGCATGGTGCTGATTGAGTCCGTCCTGCCCGACCTTAACGGCGCCAACGCCGTGGTGCTGGGGCGCTCCAACATTGTGGGGATGCCGGTGGCGCTTTTGCTGGTGCGCGCCAATGCTACCGTGACCATCTGTCACTCGCGCACCCGCAACCTCAAAGAAGTCTGTCGCAGTGCCGACGTGCTGGTTGCTGCGGTGGGACGCGCTGAGATGGTGCGCGTCGACTGGGTCAAGCCCGGCGCGGTAGTGATTGATGTGGGCATCAACCGCGTGGAAGATGCCACTCAGCCGCGCGGCTACCGTCTGGTAGGTGATGTGGCATTCGACGAGGTCAAAGACGTGGCGGGCTGGCTGACACCGGTACCCGGCGGGGTTGGCCCAATGACGATTGCCATGCTTTTGCAGAACACCCTGCGCGCCGCCCGCCTGAGCGATGTATAGCGCAAACATGTGAGAAG
>CAZGYD010000086.1:0-1055 GCA_964530115.1 uncultured Rhodocyclaceae bacterium
AATACCAATATCTTCCATTGGTAAGAATGAAACCAATGTATCTCCACCTAATGAAGATATTTCTGTTTTCTTAGGATTAATCTCACATACCTCCCCCAGCTTCACCATTTTCCACCCTCCTGACAGTTCTTCGCTTTGTTCCGGATGTTCAGCCAGATACTGCTTGAGTTCCTCGTCCAGATAGCCCTGGATATCGGGCTTCCACGAATCCACCACCTGACGGCAACCGTCAATCAGCTTCTGGTAGCCTTCAATCTCGGCCACAATCTCCCGCTGGACTTCAAGGGGCGGAAGGGGGATGAGGATTGAGCTTACATTTTTAACTGATACAAATTTAAAAGCAGTTTCACCAGCAAGTCTATATAGTTCTTGTTTAAATTTTACAGAAATATTAAAAAGAAATTCAGGTATAATTTTTTCCTTGTAACTATCTTTTATTACAAGGCCATTAAATTGTTGGTTTGTTGTTACTTCAATTTTAGCAAGAGCATATTCTCCAACTGAAGCTGTACAACATATTAAAACAGTATTTTTAGGTAATAATTTTACATTTGTTTCATTTAAGGCCTTAGCATTAATTTTTTGTTTTGTATAAGTAATTATTCTACCCTGTTCTCTAATATCCTCTATAGTAAACCAAGGTATAGTACCTTCAGACCAAAATTCCTTTTTTGATTTTAAAGGAGTTGAGCCATTTAAAATTTCACACACCTCCCCCAGCTTCACCATCGGCCATTTCTGGTGCCGTCTGGTTTCGGTAAATCGATACCTGTTCCCGGTCAGGTTGTATTCCCCGTTTTCTGAGAGTTTTTCTTTTTTCACTAGGAGCGCGCCACAGGGCTTCCCTTCGGCACTGAATGTTTCCGCTTTGCCATTCCTCACCGCGGTGATATACTCTTTAATCACATTCAGCGCGTCGGGCAGGTCGTTTTTGTCCATTTCCCGCCGCTGGGCGCCAAGGTCAAAGCCGTCGTTTTCTATTTTGACAAAAAGAATGGAATCGGTTTTTTTGGCAAGCTGTTTGTCCATTAATAAAATTGAGGTCTTTACGCCGG
>CAZGYD010000087.1:0-23573 GCA_964530115.1 uncultured Rhodocyclaceae bacterium
AGCACGAGGACATCGACTACGTCGCGCTCGAGAAGCTCGCGCAGGAGCACAAGCCGAAGCTGATCATCGCCGGCGCCTCGGCCTTCGCGCTGAAGATCGACTTCGAGCGCTTCGCCAGGATCGCCAAGTCCGTGGGCGCCATCTTCATGGTCGACATGGCCCACTACGCCGGCCTCGTCGCCGCGGGCTACTATCCGAACCCGGTTCCGCACGCCGACGTCGTCACTTCGACGACGCACAAGACGCTGCGCGGCCCGCGCGGCGGCCTGATCCTCATGAAAGCCGAGCACGAGAAGGCGATCAACTCGGCGATCTTCCCCGGGCTGCAGGGCGGGCCGTTGATGCACGTGATCGCCGCCAAGGCGGTCGCCTTCAAGGAGGCGATGACCAAGGAGTTCAGGGAGTACCAGGAACAGGTCATGGAAAACGCCCTGGTGATGGCCAAGGTGCTCAAGGACCGCGGCCTGCGCATCGTTTCCGGGCGTACCGAGAGTCACGTCTTCCTCGTCGACCTGCGCGCCAAGAACATCACCGGCAAGGACGCCGAGGCCGCGCTCGGCCGCGCCCACATCACGGTGAACAAGAACGCGATCCCCAACGACCCGCAGAAGCCCTTCGTTACCTCGGGTATCCGCATCGGCACGCCGGCAATGACCACGCGCGGCTTCACCGAGATCGAGGCCGAGCAGGTCGCGCACCTGATCGCCGACGTGCTCGATGCGCCGAACGACGAGGCGGTCATCGCCCGCGTGCGCGACGAGGTCGCGACGATCTGCCGGAAGTTCCCGGTCTACGGCGACTGAGCGGGGTTCCGGCGATGAAGTGTCCCTACTGCGGGGACGCCAACACCCAGGTCGTCGACACCCGGGAGAACGAGGACGGCGACACCGTCCGCCGGCGCCGCCGCTGCCTCGCCTGCGACAAGCGCTTCACCACCTACGAGCGCATCGAGCTCGCGCTGCCGATGGTGGTCAAGAAAAACGGCAGCCGCACCGACTACGACCGCGAGAAGCTCAAGGCGAGCATGCTTCTCGCCCTGCGCAAGCGGCCGGTGACCGCGGAGGCCGTCGATGCCGCCATCGATCGCATCGAGGAGCGCCTGGTGACGCTCGGCGAGCGGGAGGTGCCCTCCGAGCGCATCGGCGAGCTGGTCATGCGCGAGCTCAAGAAGCTCGACAAGATCGCCTACATCCGCTTCGCCTCGGTCTATCGCAACTTCGAGGACCTCGACGAGTTCTCCGACGCGATCCGCGAGGTGAAGAAGCCGCGCACGCGCCGGCCGAAGACGTGATGGGCTTTTCCGCGGCCGACCACGGGTTCATGGCCCGCGCCCTGCGTCTCGCGGCCCGCGGCCTCACCACGACGACGCCCAATCCGCGGGTCGGCTGTGTGCTGGTGAAAGACGGCGCCATCGTCGGCGAGGGCTGGCACGAGCGCGCCGGCGAGGCGCACGCCGAGGTCCATGCGCTGCGCCAGGCCGGCGGGGACGCCCGCGGCGCTACCGCCTACGTCACGCTCGAACCCTGCTCGCACCACGGCCGCACGCCGCCTTGCGCTGACGCGCTGATCGACGCCGGCGTCCGCCGCGTCGTCGCGGCGATGCGCGACCCGAATCCGCTGGTCGCGGGCGAGGGCCTCGCACGGCTGGAACTTGCGGGCATCGACACCGCGTGCGGACTCATGGAGGCCGAGGCGCGCGAGCTCAACCTCGGCTTCGTCGCGCGCATGACGCGCGGCCGGCCGTGGCTGCGGCTCAAGATCGCGGCGAGCCTCGACGGCAGGACGGCGCTCATGAACGGCCGCTCGCAGTGGCTCACGAGCCCGGCGGCCCGGCGCGACGCCCACGCCTGGCGCGCCCGCTCGTGCGCGATCGTGACCGGCATCGGCACGGTCAAGGCCGATGATCCCAGCCTCACCGTGCGCGACGTGCCCTGCACGCGCCAGCCGCTGCGCGTGGTCATCGACAGCCGCCTGGAAACACCGGCGTCGGCGAAGGTGCTGCAAGGCGGTGCACTGGTCTTCAGCGCGGTCGCGGGCGCGATTCCCGGCGCGGAAGTCGTGGCCCTGGCCGATGCGTGGGGCAGCGTCGATCTCGGGGCGGCGATGACGGAACTCGGCCGCCGCGGCATCAACGAAGTGCTCGTCGAAGCTGGCGCGAAGCTCAACGGCGCGCTGCTCGCCGCCGGCCTCGTCGATGAACTCCTGATCTACCAGGCGCCGGTGATCCTGGGTGACGCCGCGCGGGGCATGTTCTCGTTGCCGGAACTCACCGAACTCTCCGGGGCGCGACGGCTCTCCATCCTCGAGCGCCGCGCCGTCGGCCCCGATTTCCTGATCCGCGCCCGGCCGGAGCCGCACCGTTCCTGATCGGCCGGGCCGGCCGGCGTGTTACGGCGGCTGAGTTTCGGCGGCCCGGCGAGGCGGAACCGGACTCAGCCGCTTGCCAATTCCCTCGGGTCGATCAGGCTGCACTGGTTGCCGCCCTTTTCCTTCGCCTGGTACATGGCGATGTCGGCGAACCGGAGCAGGTCCGCGTCGCTGTGTTCATGGTTGCGGAAGAGGACGACGCCGATGCTGCCCGTGCAGATGCGTTCGATGATTTCCTCGCTGCCGTCCTCGTGCCGCAGGGTGAGGGCGTAGGGTTCGGCCAGGCGCATGCGGATCTTTTCCGCGACCATGCGGGCATTGGCCATCGATTCGCGGCGGCTTGCGTCGAGGTCGTTGATGACGACGACGAATTCGTCGCCGCCGAAGCGGGCGACGGTATCGACTTCGCGCACGGCGCCGGAGAGCCGGGCGGCCGCCTGGATCAGCAGCTGGTCGCCGAGTCCGTGGCCGTATTCGTCGTTGATCGGCTTGAAGTCGTCGAGGTCGATGAAGCAGAGGGCGCCGTAACGGCCGCTGCGCTTGCTCGCGGCCATGGCCTGCTGGAGGCGGTCGCCGAGCATGCGCCGGTTGGGCAGGTGGGTCAGCGCGTCATAGAAGGCGAGTTCGTAGATCTGCTCTTCGGCGAGCTTGCGCTCGGTGATGTCGTTGGAGACGACGACGACGCGGCTCGGCCGGCCCCGCTCGTCGCGGATCACGCCGCCGCGCGATTCCATGTGGCGGACGGCGCCGTCGGGCAGGACGAAGCGGAACTCGGTGCGCTGGCCGATGCCGGTGCGCACGGTTTCGGCGAAGACGCGCCTGACCCGCTCCTTGTCGTCCGGGTGGATTTCGAGAAAGGAGTCGGTGCCGGTGAGGTAGCGGGTGTCGCCGAAGAAGCGCCGGTAGGAGGGGCTGCTGTAGAGCCGCCGGCCGTTGAGGTCGAGCACGGCGATGAAGTCACCACTGTTTTCGGCGACGAGGCGGAAGAAGTCTTCCTGCTCGCGCAAGGCCGCCTCGACACGCTTCCTTTCGCTGATGTCGCGGATGATCGACCAGAGCGCTTCGGGGCGGCCCCGGTCGTCGCGCAGCAGGTGGGTACGCAACTCTACGGGGCAGATGCTGCCGTCCTTGCGGCGGAGCTCCTTCTCGTAGAGTTGCGAATGGCCGTGCGGCAGGACCTGTTCGTCGATGATCCGCCGCTCGGTCTCGTGCCAGGCCGCGGGCGTGAGGCTCGCGGTGGTCGCGGTGCGCAGCTCGTCGGCCGTGTAGCCGGTCAATTCGGCGAAGGCGGCGTTCCATTCCCGCAAGCGGCCGTCGAGATCGGTGAGTACGAAGGCGTCGGCCAGGCCTTCGTGGATGCGGCGGTACTTCGAGTCGGCGGTCGGGTCCTTGCTCATGCGCGTTGTTCTTTTCGGAACGAGGCGGACGCATGCCAAGGATACACGCGGAAACTCAGCCGTGGTAATGCGCCGAGCAGACGACGCAGCCCGGATCACGCGGCACGGCGATGGACCGCCACTCCATCGCCAGGCCGTCGAGCAGCAACAGGCGGCCGGTGAGCGGTTCGCCGCAGCCGACGACGAGCTTCAGGGCCTCCGCGGCCTGGACGGCGCCGATGATGCCGGTCAGCGGCGCGAACACGCCCATGACCGCGCAGCGCACTTCTTCGACCTCTTCGCCCTCCGGGAAGAGACAGTGATAGCAGGGGGCCTCCGGGCGCCGGCTGTCGAAGACCGCCACCTGGCCATCGAAGCGGATCGCCGCGCCGGAGACCAGCGGCCGGCCGTGCTTGACGCAGGCGCGGTTGACGGCGTGGCGGGTGGCGAAGTTGTCGGAGCAGTCGAGGACCACATCGGCCGCGGCGACTTCCTCCTCGAGCCGTGCGCCGGCGAGGCGCTCGACGACGGGGACGACTCGGCATTCGGGGTTGATGCGCAAAAGCGTGTCGCGGCCCGATTCGGCCTTGGCGCGGCCGACGGCTTCGGCGGTGTGGAGGATCTGCCGCTGGAGATTGGTCAGGTCGACTGTGTCGCCGTCGGCGAGGACGAGGGTGCCGACACCGGCCGACGCGAGATAGTAGGCGGCCGGGGAGCCCAGGCCGCCGGCGCCGAGCACGAGCACCCGCGCGGCGAGGATGCGCTCTTGGCCGTCGACGCCGATCTGCGGCAGGAGGATGTGGCGGCTGTAGCGGAGGAGCTGGCGGTCGTCCACGCGATGGCGGTACGACTCAACGATCGACCCGCAACTCGGGCGGCGTGTCGTCGTGGTCGCCGTGCGGGTGATGTTCCCACGCCTTGCTATAGACCTCGAGCGACTGCTTGAGCAGTCGCTGCGGGCCGTGCATGTTGCGCAGCTGCGTCTCCTCTGAATAGTAGACGAGCGCGCGGACCAGCTTGGCGTAGAGCGAGCAGTCGAGCTTGAAGCCGGCCTCGCGCAGGGCCGTCTCGAGCGCTTCCATCGTGTGGTCCTCGATGTCGTACCAGACCGAGAGGCTGGTCGGCAGGAGTCCCGGTGCGACTTCGAGGCGATCGAGGCGGGTAAGCAGTTCGAAGGCGCGTTCCACCTGCCCGGGCGGCAGCTTGCCGAAGCGGATCTCGCGATGCTTGCGCGTGCCGGCCTGCGGCATCAGCGCGTGCGGCCGGTG
This sequence comes from uncultured Rhodocyclaceae bacterium, assembly GCA_964530115.1. Classification (GTDB taxonomy): domain Bacteria; phylum Pseudomonadota; class Gammaproteobacteria; order Burkholderiales; family Rhodocyclaceae; genus Fen-999. The sequence goes on from CAZGYD010000087.1 coordinate 5,012, forward strand.
CAGGCCCCGTTCCCGGTCGCGGATCTGCCGTGCGCGCTCGGGGTTCAGGCGCATGGCGCTACCTGGCGATCACCTGCCAGGCCTTGAGCAGGTTCATGGCCTGGGAAAGTTGATAGTCGTTCTTCGAGGCGAACTCGATCGGCGCCTGGCGGGCTTCGTCGTCGCCTTCCTTCTTGCGGCCGTTCTTCTGCGGCCGCGCCTGCTCCCGGGTTTCCTTCGCCGGCGCCGGCTCCTTGTCGTTCTCCAGGTGGCGTTCGAGGTCGGCTTCGCGCACACGCTCGTGGCGGTCGCCGTCCGGGGTTTCCTCGACGATCACGTCGGGGACGATGCCCTTGGCCTGGATCGAGCGGCCGTTCGGTGTGTAATAGCGCGCCGTGGTCAGCTTGAGCGCGGTGTTGTTGGACAGCGGCAGCACGGTCTGCACCGAGCCCTTGCCGAAGGTCTGCGTGCCCATGATCACCGCGCGCTTGTGATCCTGCAGCGCGCCGGCGACGATTTCGGACGCCGAGGCCGAGCCGCCGTTGACCAGCACCACCATCGGCACGGTCTTCGCGGCGGCGGGCAGGTTGCGCAGGAAATCGTCCTTGCCGCCGCGCAGGAAGTCCTCGGTGTTCGTGTAGTACTTGCGCTTGGCATCCTCGGTGCGGCCGTCGGTCGAGGTGACCAGGGTCTTCGGCGGCAGGAAGGCGGCGGCGACGCCGATAGCGCCATGCAGGAGGCCGCCCGGGTCGTTGCGCAGATCAAGCACCAGCCCCTTCACCGGCACCGGCTTGCCATCCTTGTCGGTTTCCTTGAACAGCCGGTCGAGGTGCTTGACCACGTCGGCCGCGGTTTCCTCCTGGAACTGGGTCACGCGCAGATAGCCGTAGCCGGGCTCGATGGTCTTCGACTTGACGCTCTGGACCTTGATCTTGTCGCGGACGATGGTGATTTCGAGCGGCTTGGGCTCGGTCTTGCGCAGGATGGTGAGCCGGATCGAGGTCTTCGGCTTGCCGCGCATCTTCTTGACGGCGTCGGCGAGGGTCATGCCCTTGACCGGCGTGTCGTCGAGCTTGATGATCAGGTCACCGGCCTTGATGCCGGCGCGGTGGGCAGGCGTGTCCTCGATCGGCGCGACGACCTTGACCAGGCCGTCCTCCATGCCGACCTCGATGCCCAGGCCGCCGAACTCGCCTTGGGTGTTGACCTGCAGGTCCTTGTAGGCATCGGCATCGAGATAGGCCGAGTGCGGATCGAGATTCGAGAGCATGCCGCTGATCGCGTAGGTGATCAGCTTCTTGTCCTCGACCGGCTCGACGTAACCCTGCTTGATCGCGCCGAAGACGTCGGCGAAGGTACGCAGTTCCTCGATCGGCAGCGGACCGATGGCATCCTTCTGGGCGACCGCCGAATACTGGACGCTTACGAGAACGCCGGCGACGAGACCGATGAAGACGAGTCCGAGTTGGTGCAGCGTGTTGCGCATGGATGCTCCGCAGGTTGGCGATGGGCGAGGGTTGGACAAGCGATAACGCGATCGCGTTCTATCGCAGGGCGACCCATGCGAGCGGATCGAACGCCTGGCCCCGATGCCTGAGCTCAAAGTATAAACCCGATTCCGGGTTGCCTCCGCTGTTGCCGACCGTGGCGATCGTCTCGCCCGCCTTCACCGTCTGGCCGCGCTCCTTGAAGAGCGACTGGGCGTTGCCATAGACCGAGAGGAAGGCGTCGCCATGGTCGATGACGAGAAGGTTGCCGAAACCGCGTAGCCAGTCGGCATAGACCACCTCGCCACGCGCGACGGCGCGCACTTCGGTGCCTTCCGGCGCGCGGATGAACAATCCTTTCCAGGTCGTGCCGCCTTCCGGCCGCGGCCTGCCGAAGCGGCCGGCGATCTCGCCGCGTACCGGCAGGTGCAGCCGGCCCTTGAGTGCGGCGAAGGCGCCGCCCGCCTGACCCGGTTCGGGCAGCGCTTCGTTGCGCATTTCGGGCACTGGGCGCGCGGGCGCCGCGACTGACGGTGGAACGGCGGGCGCCGTCGCCCGGGGCGACGGCTTGGGTGCGCGCGAAAGCCGCTCGATCAGGCTGGCGAGACGCTGCTCGTCGCGCCGCAGCGCACCGATCTCGCGCCGCTGGGCCTTGATGCGGTCGGAGATTTTCGCCAGCAGCGCCTGCCGCTCCCGCTGCTTTTCCAGCAGGGCCGCGCGCGCCTGCTGCTGCCTCTGTTCGATCGAGGCAAGCTCTTCACCCTTCTCTCGGACTTCTGCGGCGAGCCGCTTTTTCTCCTTCGCTTTTTCGCGCAGGTCCTCGATCAGCCCGGCCTTGGCCTGCGAGAGCTTTTTCAGGAAATGGTAGTCGAGCGCGGCCTGGTTCGGATCGCGCCCGGCGAGGAGCAGGTTGAACGCGTCGCCCTGCGCCTGGCCGCCGCGCGTGAAGTTCCGCTGGAGCAGCGTCGCCAGCTGTTGCTGCTGGCGCTCCGTCTGCTCGGCGAGCCGCCGCGACTGGGTCTCGAGATCGCGCAGCTGCGCCTGGACGGTCGCGCGCTGGTCGGCGAGGCGGCGCAGGCCGCGGCTGGCATCGGAGATCGCCGATTCGATGCCGCGCAGCTCCTCGGCGACATCGGCGCGCGATTCTTCTTCTTTCGCCAGGTCGCGGCGCAGGTGCTCGATGCGTCCCCGCAGCTCCTTTTGCTGCTGGCGGAGCTCCGGCTTGCCTGGGGGGGTCGCGCCGGCCGGCAGCGCCGTGGCGATGGCGAGGACGGCGACGAGTGCCGCGGAGGCCGCGGCGCGGCAGTGTTCCGTCACGCGTGTCCAGAACCAGCGCTTCCGGTCGGGAACGCGGCTGGACGGACCGGGCCCGGCCGGCCGCCAGGAACGAAAGGGAACCGCGAGCCGACGCGAGGCAAAAAACATTAATCTATAATATTCGCATTGTCCGGATTTCGGAGGGGGGTCATGGGCAGGGATGCGATAGCAGGCCTGATGCAGCATCAGGAGCAGATCGAAACTGCCGCGCGTTCGCTGAAGGCGATCTCTCACCCCTTGCGGCTGAAGATCCTCTGCGTCGTCGGCGACCAGGAGGTCTGCGTCCAGGACATCGTCGATGCGGTCGGCACCTCGCAGAGCAACATCTCGCAGCATCTGGGCATCCTTCGCGACAAGGGCGTCCTGCAGACGCGCAAGGACGCCAACCGCGTCTATTATCGCGTCGCCGACCCGCGCACGCTCCAGCTCATCGGCCTCATGCGCGAAGTCTTCTGCGGCGTGCCCGGGTATAAGTAAGTCAAGTCGTTGCCAGGAAAACGGAATCGATGGAATTCGTGCAGCAGAACCTTCTCTGGGTCATCGCCGCCGCGGTCAGCGGCGCGATGCTCGTCGCCTCCTATGTCCGCGGCGGCGGCAAGGGCGTCTCGGTCAACGAGGCGACGCTCCTGATCAACCGCGAGGACGCGGTCGTGCTCGACGTGCGGGAAGCCAGCGAATGGTCGGCCGGCCACATCCCCAATGCCCGGCACATCGCGCTCGGCAGGCTGCAAAGTCACCTGAGCGAGCTGGAAAAATTCAAGGACAAGCCGATCATCGTCTGCTGCGCGAGCGGCAACCGGTCGTCATCGGCCTGTGGCACGCTCAAGCGGGCGGGCTTCGAGCGCGTCTACAACCTCGAAGGCGGCATCGGCGCCTGGAGCGGCGCCGGCCTGCCCGTGACCAGGAAGGGGTAGCCGCGATGCCGCACGTCGTCATGTACTGCACCGCGGTGTGCCCCTATTGCATCCGTGCCGAGGCGCTCCTGAAGCGCAAGGGCGTCACCGACATCGAGAAGATCCGCATCGATCTCGACCCCGCCCGCGGCGAGGAGATGATCGCCCGCACCGGCCGCCGCACGGTGCCGCAGATCTTCATCGGCGACCGGCACGTCGGCGGCTGCGACGACCTCCACGAGCTCGACCGCCAGGGCGGCCTCGATCCCCTGCTCGCCGGCTGACCGGCGCGGCGCCGGGTCGGCCGGGCTGCGTTAGAATCGCGGCTCTTCCACTTGCCGGAGCCTGCCCCGTCATGAGCGAGCCGCAACCCGTCTTCAGCATCGAGAAGATCTACGTCAAGGATCTCTCGCTCGAGCTTCCCAATGCCCCCCACTGCTTCCTCGAGCGCGAGGCGGCGCAGATCAACGTCCAGATGGGCTCTTCGGGCACGGCCGTCGGCGAGGGCACCTTCGAGGTCGTGCTGACCATCACCGTCACGGCCAAGATCGGCGAGAAGACGCAGTTCCTCGTCGAGGTCGCGCAGGCGGGCATCTTCGTCATCCAGAACGTGCCCGAGGAGGAGATCGAGCCCATCGTCGCGGTCGCCTGCCCGAACATCCTCTTCCCCTACGCGCGCGAGACGGTCTCCGATGCCGTAGTCCGCGGTGGTTTCCCGCCCGTGATCCTCGCGCCGGTGAATTTCGAGGGCATCTACCGGCAGCGGCTCGAACAGCAGCACCGGCCCCACGAGGTGCCGGTCCAGTAAGGACATGGATCGCCGCGCCGCCATCCTCGTCGCCATGCTTGCCGCCGCTCCCGCGGCGGCGCTCGACTACCGCTCGGTGGTCGAGGCGGCGCTGCTCTACGATGCGCCCTCGCAGCAGGCGAAGCCCCTGTTCGCCATCGCCCGCGGCACGCCGGTCGAGGCGGTCGTCACGCTCGATGCCTGGGTCAAGATCCGCGATCCGAAGGGCGACCTCGCCTGGATCGAGAAGCGGCAGCTCTCCGAACGGCGGACGGTGCTCGTGACTGCCGATCGTGCGCAGGTTCGCACCCAGCCCGACGACAAGGCCACGCTCGTCTTCGAGGCCGAGAAGGACGTCGTCCTCGAACTCCTCGATGCCGGCCCCATCGGTTGGGCCAAGGTCCGGCACCGCGATGGCCTGCAGGGCTTCGTCCGCGCGCCGCAGGTCTGGGGATTGTAGGAAGGCCGCGAAGTGAACATCGCAGTGCTCGGCGCCGGTGCCTGGGGCACGGCCCTCGCGCTGGCCCTGTCGCGCCAGCACCAAATCCGTTTGTGGACCTGGCAGGCGGAGCACGCTGCGGCGATGATCGCCGCGCGGGAAAACCTCCAGTTCCTGCCTGGCCATGCCTTGCCTGCAGACATCCAGGTCGGCAGCGATGCCGGCGCAGCGCTCGAGGGCGCGGAACTCGCGATCATCGCCACGCCGATGGCGGGGCTGCGCGCCACGGCCGCGCTCGTCGTCCCCCGCGCGATTCCCTTCCTCTGGGTCTGCAAGGGTCTTGAAGCCGGCAGCGGTCTTCTACCGCACCAGGTCGTGGCGCAACTGGCACCGGCGGCCCCCTGCGGCGTGCTGACCGGCCCGAGCTTCGCCGAGGAAGTCGCCCGCGGCCTGCCGACCGCGGTCACGCTGGCATCGAAGGACCTCGGCTTCGCGCAGACCATGGCCGAGACCCTGCACACGCCGCGCCTGCGGATCTACGCCAACGAGGACATCGTCGGCGCGGAGGTCGGCGGCGCGGTGAAGAACGTGCTCGCGATCGCCGCCGGGCTGTGCGACGGCCTCGGCCTCGGCCTCAACGCCCGCGCCGCGCTGATCACGCGCGGGCTGGCCGAGATCACCCGCTTCGGCGTCGCGCTCGGCGCGAAGCGCGAGACCTTCATGGGGCTTGCGGGCCTGGGCGATCTCATCCTCACCTGCACGGGCGACCTCTCGCGCAACCGCCGCGTCGGTCTCGCGCTCGCGTCGGGCAAGCCGCTCGAGGCCATCCAGCGGGAGCTCGGCCATGTCGCCGAGGGCGTGATGACCACGCACGAAGTCGCGCGGCGGGCGGCCGAGCTCGGCGTCGAGATGCCGATCACCGAGGCCGTCCGCGAAGTGCTCGACGGCCGGCTCGATCCTGCGGGGGCCGTCGATCGGCTCATGGGCCGGCATACGAAGGTGGAGTAAGGCCCGCCTCCTCCAGCCCCTCCTCGCGGAGGGTAGCCCGCAAGCGGCGCGTCGCGCCGTTTGTCGCGGGGCGCTCCGATCGAGCCCATTGCATTCCGCGCCTCCGGCGCCTGCCGTCCCGGCTCGGGGCGGCACGTCGCCGGGAGTGCGCGGCTTTCTGATTGCGGCTGGCGTGTTACGACGGCTGAGTTTCGTGGCAGCGACTCAGCGTCCGCCGGCGAAGCCCTGCTGGCGCCAGGCTTCGAAGACCGTCACCGCCACCGCGTTCGAGAGGTTGAGGCTGCGGTTGCCCGGGACCATGGGCAGGCGCAGCCGATACTCGGGGGGAAACGTCGCCAGCATCTCGGCGGGCAGCCCGGCCGTCTCGCTGCCGAAGACGAAGGCATCGCCCGGTTCGAAGGTCACGGAGTACAGCGGCGTTTCCCCGCGCGTGCTGATCGCGAACAGCCGGTGCCCGGCGAGGCGCGCGAGGCAGGCGGCCCAGTCGTCGTGCACCTCCATGGTCGCGAACTCGGCGTAATCGAGGCCGGCGCGGCGCAGCGAACGATCGTCGATGTCGAAACCGAGCGGCCGGACGAGGTGCAGGGTGGCGCTGGTGTTGGCGGCGAGCCGGATGACGTTGCCGGTGTTGGGCGGGATCTCGGGGCGGTGGAGGACGATGTGGAACATGGGCGGGCACCTGCGGGGAATTCAGTCTTTGAGCGTCCGGGCGGCGACCCAGAGCGTCACGCGCGCGGCGCCGCGCGCCTTGAGCGTGCGCGCGAACTCGTCGGCCGTGGTACCGGTGGTCATGACGTCATCGACGACGATCACGGAACGGCCGATGAAATCGGCCGGGCATTCGAAGGCGTGGCGGACGTTGTCGCGGCGCGCCTTCCAGGGCAGCGACGCCTGGGGCGCCGTGTCGCGGCGACGGCTGCAGCCGTCGAGCGCGAGCGGCAGACCGAGCGCGCGGGCGAGCGGCCGGGCGATCTCGACGGCCTGGTTGAAGCCGCGTTCGCGCAGCCGCGCGGCAGAGAGCGGCATCGGCACGAGGAGGTCGCCCGCGGGGATGCCGGCGGCGAGCATCGCCTCGGCGAGAAACTCAGCCGTCGCAAGACGCCGGCCGTACTTGAGCGCATGGACGAGCCGGTCCGCCGGGAAGGCGTAGCGGAAGGCCGCGACCGCGGCGTCGAAGTGCGGCGGCGATTTCAGGCAGGCGCCGCAGGTGGTAGCGCCCGGCGAGGCTTCGGCGCACACCGGGCAGCGCGCCTCGGGCAGGCGCGGCAGGTCGTGCTCGCAGGCGGCGCATACCGCGCGCGCGCCGGCGTAGCCGCCGCACAGGAGGCAGTCCTGCGGCAGCATCGCCGCGAGCGCAGTTCGCCAAATTGACAAGCCCGGTTCCTTCGCCGATCATCCGCGCTCCGATTTTGCCAAAGTTTCCCCCATGACCGTTGCCACCGCCCCCGTGCGCGCAAGCGCCGCGCCGAAGCCTGCCGCCTGGACCACCGATGCCGTCCTCGCGCTCTACGAGCTGCCCTTCGCCGATCTGATGTTCCGCGCCCAGCAGGTGCATCGCGCGCACTTCGATGCCAACGCCATCCAGCGCTCGACGCTGCTGTCGATCAAGACCGGCGGCTGCTCGGAGGACTGCGGCTACTGCTCGCAGTCGGCGCGGCGCGGCACCATCGAGCGCGAGAAGCTGCTCGAACTCGAACAGGTCAAGGTCATGGCGAAGGCCGCCAAGGAGAAGGGCGCGAGCCGCTTCTGCATGGGCGCGGCCTGGCGCGGGCCGAAGGACGGCGACCTCGATCGCGTCATCGAGATGGTGCGCGCAGTCAAGGACCTCGGCATGGAGGCCTGCCTGACGCTGGGCCTGCTCGGCCCCGGCCAGGCGGAGAAGCTCGCCGCCGCCGGCCTCGACTACTACAACCACAACCTCGACACCGGCGCCGAGTTCTACGGCCAGGTCGTCACCACGCACACGCAGGAGGCGCGCATGGAGACGCTGATGCGTGTGCGCGAGGCGGGCATCAAGATCTGTTGCGGCGGCATCATCGGCATGGGCGAGACGCGGCGCGTGCGCGCCTCGCTGATCGCGCAGCTCGCCAGCCTCGAACCGCCGCCCGAATCGGTGCCGATCAACCATCTGGTGGCGATCCCCGGCACGCCGATGGAGAATGCGCCGCCGCTCGATCCCTTCGAGTTCGTGCGCACCATCGCCGCGGCGCGCATCACCATGCCGGCCTCCTGGGTGCGGCTCTCTGCCGGTCGGCACGAGATGTCGGACGAACTTCAGGCCCTGTGCTTCCTCGCCGGCGCCAATTCCATCTTCTACGGCGACAAACTCTTGACCACCGGCAACGCCGAGGCTTCGCGCGACGAGGCGCTGTTCGAGCGTCTGGGGCTCACCCCCGTCTGATGCGCGACGACTTCTCGCGGGCGGCGGCGTCCTACGACGAGGCCGCCGTGCTCGCGCGCGAAGTCGGCGACCGCATGGCCCGGCGGCTGGACATCGTCAGGCTCGCCCCGCGGCGCATCGCCGACATCGGCTGCGCAACCGGCGAGGGCATCCTCGAACTCCAGCGCCGTTACCCGCAGGCACTGCCGATCGCCGTCGATTTCGCCCGGCCGATGCTGCTCGCGGTGAAATCCCGCGCGCCGCTGCTCGCGCGCCTGCGCGGCCGTGCGCCGCGGCCCGTCAATGCCGACGTGCGCGCCCTGCCTTTGAAGAATGGCTGTCTCGACCTCGTCTGGTCGAACCTGATGCTGCATTGGCTCGACGATCCGCTGCCCGCCTTCCGCGAGCTCCATCGCGTGCTCGCCACGGGCGGCCTGCTGACCTTCTCCATGCTCGGCCCGGATACGCTGAAAGAGCTGCGCGCGGCGGGCGCGACCTCGCCGCGCGGCTTTCCGGACATGCACGACGTCGGCGACATGCTCATCGCCGCCGGCTTCGCCGAACCGGTGATGGACATGGACATGATCACCCTCGAATACCGGCGGCCGCGCCGCTTCCTTGCCGACCAGCGGCATCTCGGCGTGCGCGACGGCCTGCTCGGCCGCATGCCCTGGCGCGATTGGCGGCGCGTGCTCGCGGCCTGGGACGGCCGGGCGACGTTCGAGATCGTCTACGGCCACGCCTGGAAGGCCGAGCCCAAGACCACGACCGACGGCCGCGCCATCGTCCGCTTCGCGCGATGAAGAAGACCAAGCGCAGGAAACTGAAACTCAGCCGTCGTAACACGCCGGCGCGCTCGCCGATCATGAGGAAGGGCGGCCCGCACCAGCGCACCGACAAGTACGCGGGCCGCGCGCGGCAGAAGGCGCGCGCCAGGCGGGCGATCAGCGACGAGGCTGGATCGGAATGATCCGCTGGCGCGCCTTCGGCGCCACGGCCGCCGGCGCGTCGGTGATGCGCCACCACAGGCGCAGGCCGAGCAGCACCGCGAGCAGGAGGCCGTAGAGCGCCGGCTCGGTGATGTCGATCTTCACCATCCAGGCGAAGTGCAGCACGGCGACCATCGCCAGCGGATAGACGAGCCGGTGCAGCCGCTGCCAGCGCCGGCCGCCGAGCCGGCGGACCATCGCGTTCGACGAGGTGACGGCGAGCGGCACCATCATCAGGAAGGCGACCATGCCCGCGGTGATGAAAGGCCGCTCGAGGATGTCGCGGCCGATTCCGGCCCAGTCGAAGAACTGGTCGAGCCACAGCCAGGCGAGAAGATGCAGGCAGGCGTAGAAGAAGGCGGAGAGGCCGAGCATGCGCCGCAGTCGGCCAAGCCAGGGCCAGCCGGCGAGTCGGCGCAGCGGCGTGACCGCGAGCGTCGCCAGGAGCAGGCGCAGCGCCCAGTCGCCGAGGCCGCGCGTGAGCGCCTCGATCGGGTTCGCGCCGAGCGCGTCCTGCCAGAAGGCCCAGCCGTACCACGCGAGCGGCACGAGGCAGGCGACGAAGAGCGCGGTCTTGAGCGCGGCGATGCGGCGTTCCACCGGCGCCCCCGTCAATAGTGCCTGCGCAGGTCCATGCCCGCGTAGAGCGAGGCGACCTGCTCGGCGTAGCCGTTGAACAAGAGCGTCGGCCGCTTGATGACTTCGCCGATGCGCCGCTCGCGTGCCTGGCTCCAGCGCGGGTGGCTCACCTCGGGATTCACGTTGGCGTAGAAGCCGTATTCGTCGGGCTGGAGCAAGTTCCACGAGGTGCGCGGCTCTTCCTCGACGAAGCGGATGCGGACGATGGACTTGGCGCTCTTGAAGCCGTACTTCCAGGGCACGACGAGGCGGATCGGCGCGCCGTTCTGGTTCGGCAGCACCTCGCCGTAGAGGCCGACCGCGGCGAGCGTCAGCGGGTGCATGGCCTCGTCGAGGCGCAGCCCCTCCTTGTACGGCCGGCCGAGCAGCAAAAAGCGCACGCCCGGCTGGGTGTCGGGCTGGACGACCGATTCGAACTCGACGTACTTCGCGCTGCCCAGCGGCTCGACCTGCTTCAGCAACACCGAGAGCGGGAAGCCGACCCAGGGGATGACCATGCTCCAGCCCTCGACGCAGCGCAGCCGATAGACGCGGTCCTCGAGCGGCGCGAGCGTGAGGATTTCCTCGATCGCGAGCGTCTTCGGCTTCCTCACCAGCCCGTCGATCGTGACGGTCCAGGGGCGCGTGCGCAGCCGGTGGGCGCGCTCGGCGGGCGCCTCCTTGCCGCTGCCGAACTCGACGAAGTTGTTGTAGCCGGTGACATGCCGGTAGGGCGTCGGCGGCTCGGTCGTCGAATAGGGGCTATCGACCGTCACGGCGAGCTTCTCGCCGGCCTGCGCATCGGGCAGCGCCAGCGCCGCGGTGCTCCCCGCGGCAAGCCGCAGGAAGCGCCGGCGTGCCGCGAAGACCGAGTCTGGCGTGATCTCCGACGGGGGAATGTCGGGCGGGCGCTGGATCAGCATGGTCCCGTTTCGACCGGCGCCGGCGGCATCGAGTTTCCGTGCGGGCGCGGGATGGCCGCGCGGATCCGCCGGGCGCGGTCAGCGCAGGCCGGCGATGTAGTCGGCGACCGCCTTGATTTCCTTGTCGGTCATCTTGATCGCGACCATGCGCATCATCTTGTTCGGATCATTGGCGCGCGACTCGTCGCGGAAGGCCTTGAGCTGCGCCTCGATGTACTCGGCGAACTGGCCGCCGATGCGCGGGAACTGGGCCGGGATGCCCGCGCCCGTCGGGCCATGGCAGCCGGCGCAGGCGGGCAGGCCCTTGGAGATGTCGCCGGCGCGGTAGAGCTTCTGGCCGAATTCGATCGTCTCGCGGTTCTTCGCCGTTTCCCCGGTCTGCTTCTGCGAGGCGAACCAGGCGGCCATGTCGCGCATCTGCTCTTCGCTGTAGGGCGCGATCATGCCGTTCATGATGGCATTGACGCGGACGGGCTCCTTGCCCTCCGCCGCCTTGAACTCCTTCATCTGCTTGAACAGGTAGTCGGCGTGCTGGCCGGCGAGCTTGGGGTTCGCGGCCTGGGTGCTGTTGCCGTCGGCGTTGTGGCAGGCCGCGCAGACGGCGGCAGCGATCTCCTTGCCCTTGGCCGGATCGCCCTTGTAGGCCGTCTTCGCTTCGGCGGCCTGGGCGGTGGCCGCAGCCGCGAACAGCGCGGCGAAGAGCGGAGGCACGATGGTCGAACGCTTCATTTGGGGCTCCTGTCGGGGGACTTCGGTCGTTATTGTTGAACATGCTATTCTAGCCAAATTCGTCCGCGCATCGCGTTTCCCGCGTCTCCGTCCCGGGATCGGCCGCGAGCCTCGATTCATGTCCCTGTTCCGCCACGCCGTCTTCGAAATCTCGGTCGCCCGCCCGCAGGACCTGCCGCCCGCACAGGGCCCCGAAATCGCTTTCGTCGGCCGCTCCAACGCGGGGAAATCCTCGGCGATCAACACCCTGGCCGGTCATACCCGGCTGGCCTTCGTCTCCAAGACGCCCGGGCGGACCCAGCTCATCAACCTGTTCCGGCTCCGCAACGGCGCGGCGCTGGTCGATCTCCCGGGCTACGGCTATGCGGACGTGCCGGAAAAGGTCCGGCGGGAATGGGCCGGCCTGCTCGAACATTACCTGACCCGCCGCGAGGCCTTGGCGGGCCTCGTCCTGATCATGGACGCCCGGCGTCCGCTGACGGATCTCGACCGCCAGATGATCAACTGGTTCGGACCGACCGGCAAGCCGATCCATTGCCTGCTGACCAAGGCGGACAAGCTGACCCGCCAGGAACAGGCCAAGGTACTGCTTGAGACCCGCGCCGCGGTGGCCGACGCCGGCTCGCCCATCACCGTCCAACTGTTCTCCAGCCTCAAGAAGACCGGCGTCGAAGAGGCGGAACAGGTGATCGCCGGCTGGCTGGAGACGGTGCCATGAGCACGGCGCAGCCGTGCCTGGACAGTCGCCCCTCCTGTGAAGGAGGGGTCGGGGGAGGTCGGGCCTGGCTTGCCCCCATCGGGGGTTTTCTTTTTGGCGGAGGCCAAACGGTGGAGAATGCGGTTGCGGGGAAGCGGGATGGCGGCTGCGGCGGAGGGTGAAGGTGTTCCCATCCGCACGGCGCAGCCGTGCCTGGACAGTCGCCCCTCCTGTGAAGGAGGGGTCGGGGGAGGTCGGGCCTGGCTTGCCCCCATCGGGGGCTTTCTTTTTGGCGGAGGCCAAAAAGAAAGCCCCCGGCAAAGGGGAGAAGCCGGGGGCAAATTGCCTTAATGGGGTTAAGGCACCCGCTCAGGGAGGTAAAGCGGGGGATGGCATAGGCCACCCGTTGCGTATGATTGGGTCGTTTCCGGAAAGTTCCTGAAAAAATTTGTAAGGAATCGTGATGAACCAGAAAGGTGCATTCCCCGCCACGCGCATGCGCCGCATGCGCCGCGACGATTTTTCCCGCCGGTTGATGCGGGAAAGTTCGTTGTCGCCCGACGATTTCATCTACCCGGTGTTCGTGCTCGAGGGGCCGTCGCGGACCGAGCCGGTGGCTTCGATGCCCGGCGTCGAGCGCATGACCCTCGACCGGCTCCTGCCCGTCGCCGAGCGCGCGCTGAAGCTGGGCATTCCGGCCCTGGCGCTGTTTCCGGTGATCGATCCGGCCAAGAAATCGGCCACCGCGGAAGAGGCCTGGAACCCGGCCGGGCTGGTGCCCACGGTCGTTGGCCGGCTGAAGAAGGAGTTCCCCGAGCTTGGCGTGATCACCGACATCGCCCTCGACCCGTATACGAGTCACGGCCAGGACGGCCTGATCGACCCGGCCGACCCGTCGGGCTACGTGATGAACGACGAGACGGTCGAGGCGCTGGTCCGGCAGGCGCTCTGCCACGCGCGGGCGGGCGCGGACGTGGTGGCGCCCTCGGACATGATGGACGGGCGCATCGGCGCGATCCGTGCGGCGCTCGATGGCGAAAAGTTCATCCACACCCGCATCCTGGCTTATTCGGCGAAGTACGCTTCCAGCTTCTACGGCCCGTTCCGGGACGCGGTCGGTTCGGCCGCCAAGCTGGGCCAGGGCAACAAGTACACCTACCAGATGGAGCCGGCCAACACCGACGAGGCGCTGCGCGAAGTGGCGCTCGACCTCGAGGAGGGCGCCGACATGGTCATGGTCAAGCCGGGCATGCCCTATCTCGACATCGTGCGTCGGGTGAAGGACGAGTTCGGCGTGCCGACCTTCGCCTACCAGGTGAGCGGCGAGTACGCGATGCTCAAGGCGGCGGCGCAGAACGGCTGGCTCGCCCACGACGCCTGCATGCTCGAGGCGCTGCTGTGCTTCAAGCGCGCCGGCGCCGACGGCATCCTGACCTACTTCGCCCTCGAGGCGGCCGAGGCGCTGGCACGGCGTTGATCGGGCTGGTGTGTCACCACGGCTGAGTCTGGAGTCTCGGGCCGTGAGCTACGACTTCCCGGCGAACGCCGATGGATCGGCTCTCCCGGGAAGGGGCAGGCGGGGTGGGGGCTACACGCCGAAGATCTAGGCAAGCATGGGCCACTGTGCCGGCCAGGCGGCCAGCGGGTCCTCCTTGAAGCCGCTCCTGACGAAGCGGTGCCAGCGGCCGAGCACGTGGCAGACGAGCATATCCGCGTGCGCGGCGAAGTCATGGTCTTCGGCAACGGCGCCCTGTGTCGCGGCGATGCGCAGCGACTGCTTGAGCGTCGCTTCGATGCGCGCCATCAGCTGTTCGATGCGCGCCATGAGGCGCGGATCCTCGTACACCAGAGCGTCGCCGATCAGCACGCGCGTGAGGCCGCGGTTTTTCTGCGCGAAGGCGAGCAGCGTGACCATGACGAGTTCGACCTGCTTCAGGCCGTTCTCCTCGTCGGTGCAGATCTTGTTGATGACCGAGAACAGGCTCGATTCGATGAACTCGATCAGGCCCTCGTACATCTGCGCCTTGCTGGCGAAGTGACGGTAGAGCGCGCCTTCGGAGACGTTGAGCTTCTTTGCCAGCAGTGCTGTGGTGATCTTGTCGCCGGCCGGCGATTCGAGCAGCCGGGCGATCGCCTGCAGGATGACGAGCTTCTTCTCGCCAGGTTTGGCGGGGATCCTCATGGCTTGCGGAGCGCGCGTTTCAGATCGAGCACCGATTCTAGCCGCAGATCGACATAGGCCGGCCGCCAGGGCCGGCGGGCGATCAGCACGGTTTTCATGCCGAGGCGCTTGGCCGCCTTGAGGTTGGCGGGGCTGTCCTCGACGAAGATGCATTGCCGTGGCCGCAGCCGTTCGCTCTGCAGCAGGCGGCGGAAGGCCTGGGGGTGCGGCTTGGGCCGGAAGCCGAGCCGCTCGATGCTCCAGACCGAATCGAACAGCCGGCGCACGCCGAGGATGTCGAGCACCGCCTCGGTATAGCGCAACGGCGCATTGGAGAAGACGATCTTGCGGCCCGGCAGCCGCCGCAGCATGCCGGCGAGCGCGCGATCGAAGACGACCATGCGCTCGAGCCGCTCGAAGCGGTGCGTCTCGCGCAGGAAATGTTCCGGGTCGACCCCGTGGTGGCGGACGAGTCCGAGCAGCGTGGCGCCGTAGCGTTCCCAGTAGCGCTGGCGGATGCGCGTCGCCTCGGCCTCGTCGACGCCGAGGTGCCGTTCGATGTACTGGCGCATCGAGCGGTTGATGTGCGGAAAGATGTGCGGGCTGGCGTCGTGGAGCGTGTTGTCGAGATCGAAGAGCCAGACGCGGGGCGCTCGCATCACTTCGACTTGATCATCGTGCCGACGCCCTCGTCGGTGAGGATCTCGAGCAGCAGCGCGTGTTCGACGCGGCCGTCGATGATGTGCACGCTCTTGACGCCGCTCCGGGCTGCGTCGAGCGCCGAGCCGATCTTCGGCAGCATGCCGCCGGAGAGCGTGCCGTCCGCGACCATCGCGTCGATGTCCTTCGGCGTGATCCCCGTGAGCAGCCGGCCGTCACGGTCGAGCACGCCGGGCGTGTTGGTCATCATGACGAGCTTCTCGGCCTGGAGCACCTCGGCGATCTTGCCGGCGACGACGTCGGCATTGATGTTGTAGGTTTCGCCCGAGGGGCCGACACCGATCGGCGCGATCACCGGGATGAAGTCCCCGGTGTCGAGGAAGGCGATGATCGAGGGGTCGATCGAGGTGATCTCGCCGACCTGGCCGATGTCGATCATTTCCTCGGGCTTCTCCTTGTTCGGCAGCAGGAGTTTCTTCGCGCGGATGAAGTTGCCGTCCTGACCGGTGAGGCCGACCGCCTTGCCGCCGTGCTGGTTGATGAGATTGACGATCTCCTTGTTCACCTGGCCGCCGAGGACCATCTCGACGATGTCCATCGTCTCCTCGTCGGTGACGCGCATGCCCTGGATGAACTCGCCCTTCTTGCCGACGCGCTGGAGCAGGTCCTCGATCTGTGGCCCGCCGCCGTGCACCACCACGGGGTTCATGCCGACGAGCTTGAGCAGCACCACGTCGCGGGCGAAGCAGTCCTTGAGCTTCGGCTCGGTCATGGCGTTGCCGCCGTACTTGATGACGATGGTCTTGTCGAAGAAGCGCTTGATGTAGGGCAGGGCCTCGCCGAGGATGCGGGCCTTGGTCGCGGCGGGCAGCTTGGCAGTGGCTTCGGACATGGTCGGAGTACCCCGTGAATGAATGACGGCGCATTCTAACCGGCGAAAAGAAACGGGGGCCGAAGCCCCCGTTTCCTCGGTCCGTCCGCCGCGATCAGGCGATCGTCAGCCGCTTCGCCTGCGTTGCCGCCTTCTTCGGCAGCGTCAGTTCGAGGACGCCATCGACGAACTTGGCGCTCGCCGCGGCATCGTCGATGTCCTGGCCGAGCTGGAAGCTGCGTGCTACCTTGCCGAAGTAACGCTCGCTGCGCAGCACCCGTTCGCCTTCCTTCACTTCCTTCTCCTGCTTGCGCTCGGCGCTGATCGACACCGTCGGGCCGTCGATCTCGACGTGGATGTCTTCCTTCTTCACGCCCGGCATCTCGGCATGGACGACATAGGCCTTGTCCTGCTCCTTGACGTCGATCTTGATCGTCGGCGCCTCGGGGACGCTGCCCATCTCGATCGGCCGCACGAAGAAACCGCGGAAGAAATCGTCGAACGGATCGTAACGGGTCAGGTTCGCCATAATGTCCTCCTTTATCCAATGGTACGGTTCAATGGCTTCGCACCCTGAAGATAGGTCGCCCGCCGGGGAATTCAAGGGTATCGCGGGCGCGGCCAACAGCGTCTGCCCGCTGTGCGGCACCGCCTTCCGTTGCGGGGCGATCGCCGGCGAAGATCGCTGCTGGTGCGGCGTGTTACCGCGGCTGAGTTTCGATCCCGGCGTCGAGGGCTGCCTGTGTCCCGCCTGCCTCAGGCGCTTGGCCGGCGGTCGGCCTCCAGACCAAGCATGAGGATGGCGTCGCGGTTCGTCCAGGAGAAGCAGGCGGCCGCCGCCTCGCGCCAGGGGAGCCAGCGCCAGGCGCGATGTTCCGCGGGGGCCATTCTCACCGGCGTGCCGGCCGGGACGCAGAGGCTGAAGACGTGTTCGACGTTGTGCGTGACGCCTTCGCCGTAGCGCGCACGCCATTGCGGGAAGATCTCGAAGCGGTTCGAAAGGCGCCAGTCGACGAGATCCGCCGCAGTGCAGGCGATGCCGGTTTCCTCGCCGACCTCGCGCACCGCGGCATCGCGTGGCGCCTCCCCGCCTTCGAGGCTGCCGGTGACGGATTGCCAGTAGCCGGGATGGGCAGTGCGTTCGAGCAAGAGCACGTCGAGCGCCGATGTATGGACGACGACGAGCACCGAGACGGGCGTCTTGGGAACCTCTGAGGCGGTCACGTCAAGGCCCGGTCGGCAGCCAGGCGATGCCGTCGGCCTGCATCTCGACCAGGCACCAGAAGGGAATGCCCTGCTCGCGCCATTCGGCGGCCGCCTGCTCGAAGGTCTGCAACAGGGTGACGAAGTCGGCTTCGGCCCGGCCGTGGATGCCGTCGCAATGTTCGAGCAGGACGAGGTAGCCCTCGGCCGGCTTCCAGGCCATGTCGGCGAGGCAGTCGGCGAGCGCGTCGAAATTGTGGCCGAACCACTTCGGGAACTTCATCGCCCGGGCGATGGCGTCGAGCATCTGCGCCTTGTCCTGTGCGCGCGAGAAATCGATGCGGAAGACGGCGAAACCGTTGGCCTTGGCGGCCGCGACCACCGACCCCTTGTCGATGTGCGGCAGGTGATAGACGCCTGCCTTGGCGATGTCCGCGAGGACGTTCTGCAAGTGCGTGTCGCTCATTCCCGTATCCGCCGGAAGGTCTGGTAATGGTCGTGTGTGTAGTAGTACTCGCCACCGCGGCCGGCGACGATGCGCCGTGCCCCGCGCGTGCGGCTGCCCGGCGTCGGTACGGTGTATTCGCGGTAGTAACCGCGAGGCTTCTCGGGCAGCCGCCGCTCGAAATTGCCGAAGACCACGCCGTCGCGCCGGTAGGGAAAGGGACCACCCTGCTCGATGAGCCGCAGGGTCTGCCGGGCTTCCGGCGGCAGCTCGGCGATGCCGATCTCTTCGATCGCCTGCACCGCTGCCGGCGCCATCAGCGCCAACAGCACGACGAGCCAGCGTCGCAGCGCGCGCAGGAGCATCAAGCCTTGCCGACTTCGACCTGCGTCTCGACCTTCTGTCGCAGGCGGATGTGCAGCTCGCGCAGCTGCTTCTCGTCGACGGCCGAGGGCGCATCGGTGAGCAGGCACTGGGCGCGCTGCGTCTTCGGGAAAGCGATCACGTCACGGATCGAGTCGGCGCCGGCCATCATGGTGACGATGCGGTCGAGGCCGAAGGCGAGGCCGCCATGCGGCGGCGCGCCGTACTTGAGCGCATCGAGCAGGAAGCCGAACTTGGCGCGCTGTTCTTCCTCGCCGATGCCGAGCGCCTCGAAGACGCGCGCCTGCACGTCGGCGCGATGGATCCGCACCGAGCCGCCGCCGATCTCCCAGCCGTTCAGTGCCAGGTCGTAGGCCTTGGCCAGGCACTCGCCGGGGTTCGTCTTCATCAGCTCCTCGTGGCCGTCCTTGGGCGAGGTGAAGGGGTGGTGGCAGGCAGTCCAGCGCTTCTCGTCCTCGTCGTACTCGAACATCGGGAAATCGACGATCCAGACCGGCGCCCAGGCACGGCCGTCGACGTAGCTCTTCTCGTGGCCGAGCTTGAGGCGCAGTGCGCCGAGGGCGTCATTGACGATCCGGGCCTTGTCGGCGCC
>CAZGYD010000088.1:0-18598 GCA_964530115.1 uncultured Rhodocyclaceae bacterium
CGGCTGGGCGGCAGCCGTTCTTTCGGCATGCAGCGCAACACCGCGCCGGTGCAAAACGCCGCGCCGGCCCCTACCGCACCCGCCAGCACTGCCGCACCGGCGGCCGCGCCGGCAAAGCCGGCCACTGCACCGACGGCAGCCGCGCCCGCCCCGGCGCAGCAGGCTTCCGGTGCCAGCCGCTGGCTCGGGCCGATCGCCGGCCTGGCCGCCGGCATCGGTCTCGCCGCGCTGCTCTCGCACCTCGGGCTCGGCGAGGAGTTCGCGGGCCTGCTCATGATCCTGTTGCTCGTCGTGGCCGCGGTGTTCGTCTTCCGCCTGATCTTTCGCAAAACTCAGCCGTCGCAACACGCCGCGCTGGCGGGCGCCGGCGGCGCGCCGATGCGCTTCGAGCCCGTCTCCGCGCCCGCGGGCACCCGTGAAGCCGGCGCTGCCTACGTTCCGGCCGGCTTCGACGCGGACGGCTTCATCCGCCAGGCGAAGCTCAACTTCATCCGCCTGCAGGCGGCCAACGACACCGGCAACATGGACGACCTGCGCGAGTTCCTCGCGCCCGAGGTCTTCGCCGAAGTGCAGATGCAATACGAGGAGCGCGGCAGGAAAAAGCAGGAAACCGACGTCCGGCAACTCGATGCCGATCTGCTCGAGGTCGTCACGGAAGGTCGCCAGCATGTCGCCAGCGTGCGCTTCCATGGCCTGATCGCCGAAGATGGCGGCCCGGCCGAACCCTTCGCCGAGATCTGGCACCTCGCCAAGCCGGTCGACGGTTCGAGCGGCTGGCGCGTCGCCGGCATCCAGCAGATCCGGTAAGTCGGTCGGGCCACGGTGATCAAGGGATTGATCCTCGGCGCGGCGAACCACCTGCTCGGCCAGGCGGACTGGGCGCGGCGGCGGCTGCGCGGCTTCGCCGGGCGGCACGCGCGCTTCGAGATGCCGCCATGGCGGCTCGAATTCCGGATCGATGACGAAGGCTGGTTCGAGCCGGCATCGAGCGAGGCGGTCGACGTCACGGTGACGCTGCCCGCCGAAACGCCGCTCCTCGCGCTCCAGGGCATCGAAACGGCGATGTCGCGTGCCCATGTCACCGGCAACGCGGAATTCGCGACCGCGCTTTCGTTCGTGCTCAAGAACCTGCGCTGGGACGCCGAGGAGGATCTATCCCGGCTCGTCGGCGACATCGCCGCCCATCGCATCGTCGGGACGGCATCACGCTTCGCCGCCTGGCAGAAGGAGGCGGCACGCAACCTGGCCGAAAACGTCGCCGAATATCTCGGCAACGAGGCGGGCATCCTCACGCATCGCCGCGACTTCTCCGGCTTCCGCGACGAACTGGCAGAATTCACCCGCCGTCTCGAACGGCTCGAAGCCCGCGTCCGTTCGTCGGGCTGACGACAGACCCACCCACGAGGAGGAAACCCATGCCACGCAAGACCGTTCCCGTCGTCGCGCTGTCAGCCGCGCTCGCCGCCACCTTCGCCACGCCCGTCCTCGCCGCGGACGAGGCCGCGCTGCTCGACGAGGCGCGCAAGGTCGCCGTAGCCATCCCGCCCAAGCTGCTCGAGGTGCTCGACGAGGAGATCCGCAAGGGCGGCCCCGAAAACGCCATCGCCGTCTGCCGCGAGAAGGCGCCGCAGATGGCCAAGGCCGCCTCGGAACAGAGCGGCTGGGCGATCCGCCGCGTCAGTCTCAAGAACCGCAACCCGAAGGCCGTGCCGGATGCCTGGGAGCGCGCCGTGCTCGAGGATTTCGACCGCCGCCTGGCCGCCGGCGAGAAACCGACCGGCATCGAGAAGGGCGAGGTCGTCACCGTCGACGGCCAGAAGATGTACCGCTACATGAAGGCGCTGCCGACGCAGGATCTTTGCCTGCAATGCCACGGCACGCCGGACCGCGTCTCGCCCGCGACCCAGGCCAAGCTCAAGGAACTCTATCCCGAAGACAAGGCCGTCGGCTACGGCTTGGGGCAGATCCGCGGCGCGATCACGCTGAAGAAGCCGCTCTAGGCCGGCGCCCCCTCAACGGGGGCGCACGCCGTCAAGAGAGCGAAGGTCGCAAACTCAGAAATTGACGCCGACCTTGATGCCGGCCGTCCAGTTGTCGAAATCCCGGCCGCCCTTGGTCTGGGTGACGTGGTAGCGGGCGTCGGCGCCGACGAAGAGGTTGCCGAGACGATAGCTGATGCCAGCCGCGGCACCGATGCCGTAGAGCGTGTGGTCGTAGCCGCCGGACTTGACGCCGTAGGCCGCAAGGCTCGGGCCCGCACCGATCGACAGGCCGCCGGCGATCGGCACCATGAGCCGCGGCGACAGCTCGAAGGCATGGACCTTGAGGCCGTCGTCATCGACGCGGCTGTAGTTGAGGTGGGTGCGGATCCGGTTGTGCGGGTCCTGGATCAGTCCGCAGTTGAAGTTGAAGTCGAGGCCCCAGGCGTTCTCGCCGCTGCCGGTGCGCGGATCGACACGGTTGGCGGTGAGTGCGACGGAGGGCGCGAGCTTCAGGTTCTTGTCGTTGAGAATGGGCGCGAACCGCCAGCCGTCGGCAGCATTCGCGGCGAAAGACAGGGTGGCGAGGGTCGTGGCCAGAACGATGGTCTTCATGCTTGTCTCCCGTGGGTTGCTACGAACCGCGCCATTATGGGGGAGCCCGTCGTCGTTTTCCGTGACCGTCGTCACATCGCCACGCCTTCGCCACGGCCATCCGGTCGATCGTCTTCCGTCCCCTGCCGCGGTTTCCCGGGGAACAGCCTGCGCACGACGACGAAGAACACCGGCACGAGAAAGACGGCGAGCACGGTCGCCGCGATCATGCCGCCGATGACACCGGTGCCGATCGCATGGCGGCTCTGGGCGCCGGCGCCGGTGGAAATGGCGAGCGGCAGCACGCCCAGGATGAAGGCCAGCGAGGTCATGACGATGGGCCGGATCCGCAGCCGGCAGGCTTCCAGCGTCGCCTCGGCGAGCGCCATGCCCTTCTCGTGCAGGGTGCGCGCGAACTCGATGATCAGGATGGCGTTCTTGGAAGAGAGGCCGATGATGGCGATGAGGCCGACCTTGAAGAACACGTCGTTGGGCAGACCGCGCAGCGTCACGGCGAGCACCGCGCCAAGGATGCCGAGCGGCACGACCAGGATCACCGCGAAGGGGATCGACCAGCTTTCGTACAGGGCCGCAAGCGCGAGAAACACGACCAGGAGCGAGATTGCGTAGAGGAAAGGCGCCTGGGCGCCGGATAGCCGCTCCTCGTAGGAAGTGCCCGACCACTCGAAGCCGATGCCCGCGGGCAGCTTCGCCGCGATCTCCTCCATCGCCGCCATCGCCTCGCCGGTACTCCTGCCCGGCGCCGCGCTGCCCGAGATCTTCATCGACGGGCTGCCGTTGTAGCGGTCGAGCTTGGGCAGGCCGACTTGCCACTTGAGCCGCGCGATCTCCGCGAGCGGCACCATATCGCCGCGCGTGTTCTTCACCGGCAGTCGCAGGATGTCCTCGGGCCGCGTGCGCAGGTCCGGCTCGGCCTGCATCTGCACGCGCAGGATGCGGCCCTGG
Organism: uncultured Rhodocyclaceae bacterium; assembly: GCA_964530115.1. Taxonomy (GTDB): domain Bacteria; phylum Pseudomonadota; class Gammaproteobacteria; order Burkholderiales; family Rhodocyclaceae; genus Fen-999. The sequence continues at coordinate 3,540 of CAZGYD010000088.1, forward strand.
CGGACGAAGTCGTTGATGTAAGCGACGCCGAGTACCGATTGCAGCGTGTCATTGAGCTCGGCGAGGTCGATCGACAGCGCGCGCGCCTTGGTCCGGTCGATGTCGATCATGAGCTGCGGGCTGGGTTCCTGGCCCTCGGGGCGCACGCCCGTCAGCACCGGATTCTGCGCCGCGAGCCCGAGCGCCATGTTGCGCGCTTCCATGAGCTTTTCACGGCCGAGGCCGGCGCGATCCTGCAGGCGGAAGTCGAAGCCGCCGACCGCGCCGAGCTCGGGGATCGGCGGCACGTTCACCGCCATGATGAACGCCTGCTTGAGGCGCGAGAGCGTCATGTTGGCCTTGCCGATCAGGTCCTTCGAGGTGGTGTGGCGCTCGTCCCAGTCCCTGAGCCGCGTGAACACCAGCGCGGCGTTCTGGCCCCGGCCGAAGAACGAGAAGCCGACGACGCCGATGGTGTGGGCGACCTCGGGCTGGGCGAGGTAGAAGTCCTCGACCTGCTTGAGGATCTCGACGGTGCGCTCCTGCGTCGCGCCGGCGGGCAGCTGGATCATGCTGATGAAGTAGCCCTGGTCCTCCTCGGGCAGGAAGCTGCCGGGCAGGCGCATGAACAGCCAGGCGACGCCGGCGAGGATCGCGCCATAGACGGCGAGCCAGCGGCGGGGCTTCGAGATCATGCGGGCGACGCCGGCCTGGTAGCCGGCCACGCTCCGGCCGAAGACGCGGTTGAACCAGCCGAAGAAGCCCGTGGTCGGCAGCAGGTCCTTGCCCGGGGCGTGTTTGAGCAGCGTCGCGCACATCGCCGGCGTGAGCGTGAGCGCCATCAATGCCGAGAAGAGCATGGTCAGCACCAGGGTGACGGCGAACTGCCGGTAAATGGCGCCGACCGAGCCGCCGAAGAAGGCCATGGGCACGAAGACCGCGCATAGCACGAGGGTGATGCCGATCACCGCCGCGTAGATCTGGCCCATGGCCTTGATGGTCGCCTCGCGCGGCGGCAGGCCTTCCGTGGTCATGATGCGCTCGACGTTCTCGACCACGACGATCGCGTCATCGACGACGATGCCGATGGCGAGCACCATGGCGAACAGTGTCAGCACGTTGATCGAGAAGCCGAAGGCGTAGAGGCCCGCGAGCGCGCCGGCGAGCGCCACCGGCACGACAACGGCCGGAATCACGGTGACGCGGAATTTCGCCAGGAACAGGTACATCACCAGGAAGACCAGCACCATCGCCTCGCCGAGCGTTTTCACGACCTCGGTGATCGAGATCTCGACGAAGCGGCTGGTGTCGTAGGGAATCTCCCAGGCGATACCGGCCGGGAAGTACTTGGCCAGTTCGGCCATCTTGGCCTTGACCGCCTTCGCCACCTCGAGCGCGTTGCCGGTGGGGGCGACGCGCACGGCGATCGCGGCGTTCGGCTGGCCATCGATGCGGGCGAAGATGTTGTAGTTCTCCGCCCCCAGTTGGACGCGGGCAACGTCCCTGACGCGCAGGGTCGAGCCGTCGGGCTGGGCGCGGACGATCACGTTGCCGAACTGCTCGGGCGTCTGCAGCCGCCCCGGGGTGACGATCACGGCGTTGAGCTGCTGGCCGGGCGCCGCCGGCGCCTGGCCGAGTTCGCCGGTGGCGAGCTGGACGTTCTGCGCGCGCACCGCCTTGATGACGTCGGTCGGCGAGAGGTTGTAGGCGTGCAGCTTCTCGGGCTTGAGCCAGATGCGCATCGAGTATTCGGTGCCAAAGAGGATCGCCTCGCCGACGCCCGGCAGCCGCCGGATCGATTCGAGCACGTTGGCCGCCGCGTAGCTGCCGAGCGCGACGTTGTCGTGGCTCTTGTCCGGCGAATAGATCGAGATGAACAGCAGGTAGTTGCGCTGCGGCTTGGTCACCGGCACGCCGAGCCGGCGCACGTCCTCCGGCAGGCGGGCCTCGATGCGCTTGTAGCGGTTCTGCGCCTCGACCGAGGCGGTGTCGATGTTGGTTCCCGGCTTGAACGTGAGCGTCAGCGTGCCAAAGCCGAGCTCGGAGGACGCCTCCATATAGAGCAGGTTCTCGATGCCGTTCATCTCCTGCTCGATCAGCGCCGTCACCGTGTCCTCGATGACCTGTGCCGAGGCGCCGGGATAGGTGATGTTGAAGGCGATCGAGGGCGGCGCGACGGCCGGGTACTGCGTGACCGGCAGGTTGCGCAGCGCCAGCACCCCGGCGAGCAGGATGACGATGGCGATGACCCAGGCGAAGATGGGCCGGTCGATGAAGAAGCGCGGCAGCATGGCCTATTTCCCGCCGCCGGCTTCGACCGGTTTCACGGCCGAGCCCGGGCGCGCCTTCTGCAGGCCGCTGACGATGACGCGGTCACCCGGCTTCAGCCCCTCCTCGACGATCCAGTCGGTCCCGGCCATGGCGCCGAGCTTCACCGGCCTCGGGGCGACCTTGCCTTCGGCATCGACGGTCATGACCATCTGCCCCTGCGGGCTCATGACCACTGCGCGCTGGGGCACCGTGATCGCCTGGGCCGCCTCGGCCTCGGGAAAGCGGATGTGAACGAAGGTGCCGGGCAGGAGCTCGCGCTTGGGGTTGGGGAACTCGGCGCGCATCTGCACCGAGCCCGTGTTGGGATCGACCGCGAGATCGGCGAACGTCAGCTTGCCGGGCTGGGGATAGACGCTGCCGTCCTCGAGGAGCAGCGTGACTTCCGCCCCGCCGGCCTTCTGCAGCCGGCCGGCCTTGACCGCCTGCTGCAGGCGCAGGAGGTCGGCGTTCGACTGGGTGAAATTGGCGTAGATCGGATCGAGCTGCTCGATGGTGGCCAATAGCGTCGCCTCGCCCTTGCCGACCAGCGCGCCCTCGGTGACCAGCGCGCGGCCGATGCGGCCGGAGATCGGCGCCGGCACCGTGGTGTTCTCCAGATCGAGGCGCGCCTTGGCCAGCACCGCCTCGGCCTGCCTGAGGTTCGCCTCGGCGAGATCGAACTGCTGACGGCTCACCGCCTTCATTTCCAGGAGCGGGCGGTAGCGTTCGAGTGTCAGGCGGGCGACCTGGACGTTGGCTTCGGCGGCTTCGGCCGCGGTCCGGTAGGGTCGGGCATCGAGCTGGAAGAGCGGCGTGCCGGCCTTCACGTCGCTGCCTTCCTTGAACAGCCGCTTTTCGACGATGCCTTCGACGCGCGCGCGCACCTGGGCCGTGCGCACCGCCTGCAGGCGCCCAGGCAGGTCGCGCGTGAGCGTCGCGCGTCCCGCGGCGATGGTGACGATCTCGACCTCGGGGGGCGGCGGCGCCGCGCCGGGGCCGCCGCCGGCCATGCCGCCGGGCGCGGGCGGCTGGCCCTGGCCGCAGGCGGCGATGAGCGTTACGAGCATCGTGAGGCTCAGGGCGTTTTTCATCTCGCGGACTCCCTCGGGTGTGTGTTGCGCTCCTGCGCGAAGGCTCGCAGGAAACGATCGACAATCTCTTCGGCGCGCCGTTCGTCGAGCGCGTCCGGTTCCGGGCCGAGGAACAGATACCGCGTACGCTCGGCGCCGGCGAGCATGGACAGGAGCATGGTCGCGGCGAACGCCGGATCGACGCGTTCCAGCACGCCGCGCGCCATGGCGTCCGCCAGCACCTCGCGAAGCCGGGCCTCGGTCTTGGCCGGCCCTTCACGGTAGAAGGCGGTCGATAGCTCGGGGAAGCGTGTGGTTTCGGCGACCATCGCCCGGAAGAAGCCCAGCCCGGCCGGGCAGAGCAGCTTTTCACGAAAACGGACGGCGAAGCGCACGAGGCGCGTGCGCAGGTCGGGGCCGTCATCGTCGAGCGTCACGAGCAGGCTGGCGACCGCCTGGCGGACGACTTCGGCGAACAGTTCGGCCTTGCCGGGAAAATGGTTGTAGAGCGTCTGCTTGGCGACGCCGGCCCGCGCCGCGATCCGGTCGACGCCCGCGTGATAGCCCTCCTCGGCGAACACCGCGGCGGCCGCCTGGACGATGCGGGTTCGGTTGTCGGCCGTTTCGGCGGATTCATGGGTGGTCATGGTCGGGAAGACGATGGAACCTGTTCCATCAATAGACTGGACAGTCTAGTCTAGCCAGACCGCGGGAGGTTCCGCAATCCCCGTTGGCGTGTTACGACGGCTGAGTATTGTGCAATGCGATCGATGGTATCGTTGCGGCTTCTCTTTTTCGAGGAACGACCGATGGCCCGGCGGATCCTGGTCGCGGAAGACGAACCGATCAATCTCGAAGCGCTGACCGAGATCCTCACCGACGCGGGCTACGAGGTCGATTCGGTCGGAAATGCCGGCGGCGCATGGGACGCCCTGTCGTCCGACCCCGCGCGGTTCGACCTCGTCCTGCTCGACCGGGTGATGCCGGACATGGACGGCATCGAAATCCTCCGGCGCATCAAACGGCGACCGGAACTGCTGCACCTGCCGGTCATCATGCAGACGTCTCTGGGCGGTGACGAGGCGGTCGCCGAAGGATTGAAGGCGGGCGCCTACTACTATCTGACCAAGCCGTTCGCGGCCGATACACTGCTCGCGATCGTCGCCGCGGCGATCCAGGACTATCAGGACTACCGGGACCTCGAACGCTCCGCCCGGCGGACGGGGCAGGCGCTCACCTGCCTCGCCCGCGCGCAATTCGAGTTCCGCACGCCCGACGAAGCCCGCGACATTTCGACCCTCATCGCCCAGGTCGCCCCCGATCCCGGCCGCGTGGTGCTCGGCCTTTCGGAACTGACGCTGAACGCCATCGAGCACGGCAATCTCGGCCTCACCTATGAGGACAAGTCGCGGCTGGGCGTGGGTGAGCCGCTGGCGGCGGAGATCGCCCGGCGTCTTACCATGGCTGAGTTTGCAAGGCGGCGGGCCACGATCGAATTCCGGCGCACGGCCGATGAGCTGGTCTTCGTCATCCGCGATGAGGGCAGCGGCTTCGACTGGCGCCGCTATCTGGAGATGAGCCCCGAGCGAGCCTTCGACACACACGGACGGGGCATCGCCATGTCGCGCATGCTCAGTTTCGACCGGCTCGAGTACCGCGGCTGCGGCAACGAGGTCGAGGCCGCGGTACTGCTGGCCGGACCCCGCGGCTGATTCACGCGGGCAGGATCTCCGCGAGCGCCCGGATCAGGGGCGCCTGCACCTCTTCGACCGCGGAGATCAGCGCTTCGATGCCTTCCGCATCGATCGCCCCACCCTCGATCCCGGCCTTGAGCGCCTGCTCGAGGGTGAGCGCACGCGCCTGCACTTCGCGCATGCCGAGCGTCGCCGCGGCGCCCTTGAGCGAATGGGCGATCCGGCGCGCCTCGGCGAGGTCGCCGGCGTGGAAGTAGCGGCGGACCTCGTCCATGTCCTGCGCATGGGTGGAAACGAAGAGGCGAAGCATGCGCGCATAGCTTTCCGCCTTGCCGCGCAGGCTCTCCAGCCCCCGGTCGGTGTCGAGCCCGGGAACGGCGCGCAAGGCGAGAAGGACGTCCGGCTCCCCTGCCGGCGGCGAAGGCGCCTCGGCGGCGGCGCCCCGGGAAGCTTCCTGCGGCGTTGCCGGCAGCCATTTGAGCAGGGTGGCCAACAGCGTGTCGGGCAAGATCGGCTTGGCCAGGAAATCGTTCATGCCGGCCTCGAGGCACCGGCGCCGGTCTTCGTCGAAGGCGTTCGCGGTGACGGCGACGATCGGAACCGCTTCGCGGCCCCGCAGTTTTCGCAGCGCCCGCGTGGTCTCCAGCCCGTCCATTCCCGGCATCTGGATGTCCATGAGCACGAGATCGAAGGGCGTCGAGCGCGCGAGTTCGAGCGCCCGCGGGCCGTCGGCAGCCATTTCGATCGTCAGGCCCGTGTCGCGGAGCAGCTCGGCCAGCACTTCGCGGTTCAGCGGGTTGTCCTCGACGACGAGGATCCGCCGCCCGCGGCCGCGGGCGGCGATTCGCGCATAGAGGGCGGTGATGTCGTCTGCCATGGGCACCGCGGCTATGGGCTGCGGCGTGTTTCTCGGCTCGAGGCGCACGGTGAACCAGAAGCGGCTGCCCTTGCCCGGCTCGCTGTCGACGCCGATCGAGCCGCCCATCAGTTCGGTGAGCGCGCGTGAGATCGCCAGCCCGAGGCCCGTGCCGCCATAGCGGCGCGTGGTCGTCGCGTCGGCCTGCTCGAAGCTCTCGAACAGGCGCGAGCGGCAGTCTTCGGGAATGCCGATGCCGGTATCGATGACCTCGAACCTGACCAGCAGAGCGTCACCGAGCAGGCGCTCCGGCCTCGCCGTCACCGTGATCGTGCCGCGCTCGGTGAACTTGACCGCGTTGCCGAGCAGGTTGATGAGCACCTGGACGAGCCGCGCGCGGTCGCCGCCGACCGTCACGGGCAGGTCCGGGGCCAGCTCGGCCGAGAGCGTCAGTCCCTTGGTGTGCGCCTGCTCGGCGAACATCTGGACCGTCTCGTGGATGGCTTCCGCCAAGGCGAAATCGGCTTGTTCGAGCGCCAGCTTGCCGGCCTCGATCTTGGAGATGTCGAGGATGTCGTTGATGATGCCGAGGAGATGTTCCGCCGCCATGCCGACCTTGCGCAAAAGGGTCTTCTGGGCCGGATCCTCGCTGCGTTGTTCGGCGAGGCGACTCATGCTCAGGATGGCGTTCATCGGTGTGCGGATCTCGTGGCTCATGTTGGCGAGGAAGGCGCTCTTGGCCCGGTTCGCCGCCTCGAGTTGGGCCGTGCGTCGGGCGACCAGTTCCTCGAGGTGCCGGCGATAGCGGTCGAGCTCTTCGCTGATCCGCTTGCGTTCGGTGATGTCGCGGTTGGTCGCGCGGCGGCCGAGAAGCCTGCCGGCATCATCGACCATCGGCTGGCAGAGGTGGGCGATCCAGCGCTCGGTGCCATCACGGCGGACGATGCGGAACATCAAGTCGTGGCGCTGATCGTCTTCGGCGAAATGGCAGTCGAAGGCTTCGACGTCGTCGGGATGGATGATGCGCCGGAGCAATCCCGGATCGTCCAGGAACGCCTCCGGTGGGTAACCGGTGATCTCCTCGCAGGCCGGAGAATGGTAGAGCGGCGTGCCGTCCGTGCCGATCGAGTAGATCCAGTCGCCGGCGTTGTCGGAGAGCAGGCGGAACTTTTCTTCCGAGCGCCTGAGCGCCAGTTCCTTCTCCTTGAGCTCGGTGATGTCCATGCGGAAGCCGACGGTGTAGCCGTCCGGCGTCTTCGCTTCGGCGACGCGGATCCAGCGGCCGTCGGCCAGTTTCTGCTCGGCCCGCGCACGACCGCTCCGGTGAATGGCGAGGCGTTCCTGCACCCAGGCCTCGATACGGCCCTCGGCCTCGGGGTACTGGCCGCGTTCGGCGCCCTTGCGGATGATCTCCTCGAATTGGCTGCCGGGTACGAGGAGATCGGCCGACAAGGCATAGATCCGGCGGTACTTCTCGTTGCAATAGACCAGGCGGTCATGATCGTCGTAGATGACGAAGCCCTCGTCGATGGCCTCGATCGCCGCGCGCAGTAGGCTTTCCGAACGTTCGCGGTTATGCTCGGCGGTCTTTCGGGCCGTGATGTCGGTGCCCGTGCCGCGGTAGCCGCGGAATTCACCCGCGGGGCCGAACACCGGCACACCGCTGACACTCAGCCACCGTAACACGCCGTCGGGGCCGCGGTGGCGATACTCGAACTGGCGGATCGGCCGGTGCGCTTCGAGGTCGGCGAGGTGCGCCGCCCACTTCAAACGCTCCCCGGCCTCCTCGGGCGCGGCAAGATCCTGGCGCCGCCTGCCGAGGAGCTCGGCCGGCGACCAGCCGGTGTTGGGGGTGACGTTCTCGGAGAAGTAGCTGAAGCGCAACTCGGCGTCCATTTCCCAGAACCACCAGTCGGCGACGGCCGAGGCAAAGTCCCGGAAGCGCTGCTCGCTCTCCCGCAGCCGGGTCTCGGCCGAGAGTTGCGCCTGCACGCGGCCGCCTGCAACTGTGCCGTCCGCCCGGGTCGTCCCGGCCTCGCAGCGCGCGTAGCGCTCGAAGGCCGGCTCCTGGCCGGGGGTGGGGGTGCCGCCGTCGCTCGCCATCGTCATTCCGGGATGCGCTCCTCGATGTCCGACCGGGCCGGTCGGCCATTTCCTCTTAACGACGATCGGCGCCACGGATTGAGGCCCGATGGCTCGCCTCAAACGAAAAAGGCGGCCCGCGGCCGCCTTTCGATGCCCTCGCGGGTACGCTCAGTGCCGGGCCTTGCGCAGCCGCTGGATGGCGGCAAGCTGCGCCACGGCCTCGGCGAGCTCGGCCTGGGCGCGCGCGTAGTCGATCTCGGACTCGCGGTTGGCCATCGCCTCCTCGGCGAGCTTCTTGGCCTCGAGCGCCTTGGCTTCGTCGAGGTCCTTGCCGCGGATCGCGGTGTCGGCGAGCACGGTCACCAGGCCGGGCTGGACCTCGAGGATGCCGCCGGCGACGAAGATCAGCTCTTCCTGTGCCTGGCCCTGGAGCTTGAGGCGCACGGCGCCCGGCTTGATCCGGGTCATCAGCGGCATGTGGCCGGGCAGGATGCCCAGCTCGCCGACTTCGCCCGGCAGGACGACGAACTCCGCCAGCCCCGAGAAGATCTGCTCCTCGGCGCTGACGACGTCCACATGGATGGTCATTGCCATGATGGCTTCCTTTCGGCCGCGGCCTTATTGCAGCGTCTTGGCCTTCTCGAAGGCTTCCTCGATGCCGCCGACCATGTAGAAGGCCTGCTCGGGCAGGCTGTCGCATTCGCCCTCGACGATCATCTTGAAGCCCTTGATCGTCTCCTTGAGCGGCACGTACTTGCCGGCCGAGCCGGTGAACACCTCGGCGACGAAGAAGGGCTGCGAGAGGAAGCGCTGCACCTTGCGCGCCCGGGCGACGACCAGCTTGTCCTCCGGCGAGAGCTCGTCCATGCCGAGAATCGCGATGATGTCCCGCAGCTCCTTGTAGCGCTGCAGCGTCGCCTGGACCTTGCGCGCGACCTGGTAGTGCTCCTCGCCGACCACGAGCGGATCGAGCTGACGAGAGGTCGAGTCGAGCGGGTCGACCGCCGGATAGATGCCGAGCGAGGCGATGTCGCGCGAGAGCACGACGGTCGAGTCGAGGTGCAGGAAGGTGGTTGCCGGGCTGGGGTCGGTGAGGTCGTCCGCCGGGACGTACACCGCCTGGATCGAGGTGATCGAGCCGACCTTGGTGGAGGTGATGCGCTCCTGGAGGCGGCCCATCTCTTCGGCGAGCGTCGGCTGGTAACCGACGGCGGAGGGCATCCGGCCCAGGAGCGCCGAGACCTCGGTGCCGGCTAGCGTGTAGCGGTAGATGTTGTCGACGAAGAACAGGATGTCGCGGCCCTCGTCGCGGAACGCCTCGGCCATGGTCAGGCCGGTCAGCGCCACGCGCAGGCGGTTGCCCGGCGGCTCGTTCATCTGGCCGAAGACCATCGCCACCTTGTCGAGAACGTTGGACTCCTTCATCTCGTGATAGAAGTCGTTGCCCTCGCGGGTGCGCTCGCCGACGCCGGCGAACACCGACAGGCCCGAGTGCTGCTTGGCGATGTTGTTGATGAGCTCCATCATGTTCACGGTCTTGCCGACGCCGGCGCCGCCGAACAGGCCAACCTTGCCGCCCTTGGCGAACGGACAGATCAGGTCGATGACCTTGATGCCGGTCTCGAGCAGTTCGGTGGTCGGCGAGAGCTCGTCGAACTTCGGCGGCTTCTGGTGGATCGCGCGCTTCTGGTCGGTCTGGATCGGGCCGGCCTCGTCGATCGGACGGCCGAGCACGTCCATGATGCGGCCGAGCGTGCCATGGCCGACCGGGACCGAGATGGCGGCGCCGGTGTTCTTGACCTTCATGCCGCGGCGCAGGCCGTCGCTGGAGCCCATGGCGATGGTGCGGACGACACCGTCGCCCAACTGCTGCTGCACTTCGAAGGTGAGCCCTTCCTCGGCCATGCCGCCGGCCGGCTCGTCGAGCACCAGGGCGTCGTAGACCTTGGGCATCTGCTCACGCGGGAACTTGATGTCCACCACCGCGCCGATGCACTGAACGATGTTTCCTTGACTCATGGTCATTTCCTCGCTTAACCCGCAATGGCGGCCGCGCCGCCGACGATTTCAGAAATTTCTTTGGTGATCGAGGCCTGCCGCGCCTTGTTGTAGACGAGTTGCAGTTCCTTGATGACATTGCCGGCGTTGTCGGTCGCGGACTTCATCGCCACCATGCGCGCCGACTGTTCGGAAGCCATGTTCTCGGCCACGGCCTGGTAGATCAGCGCCTCGACGTAGCGCACCAGCAGTTCGTCGATGACCACGCGCGCCTCGGGCTCGTAGAGGTAGTCCCAGCTGCCCTGCGGCGTGCCGAGCCGCTCGCCCGTGAGCGGCAGCAGCTGCTCGATGACCGGCTCCTGCTTCATGGTGTTGATGAAGCGCGTGTAGGCGATGAAAACCTTGTCGAGCTCGCCGGCCTGCACGGCGTCGATCATCACCTTGACCGGGCCGATCAGCTTTTCCAGGTGCGGCGTATCGCCCAGGTGGGTGACGTTGGAGACGATATTGGCGCCCATGCGCTGCATGAAGCCGAGGCCCTTGTTGCCGATCGCGGTAACGCGGATGTCGGTGACGCCATCGGCCTGCCACTGGCGCATGGTATTGAACACCAGCCGCAGCACGTTGGTGTTGAGGCCGCCGCAGAGGCCCTTGTCGGTCGTCACCAGGATCAGGCCGACGCGGCTGGCGTGTTGCGACGGCTGAGTTTGGCCGTTGCGCGCGAGGAAGGGATGGCGGTAGTCGGAGAGCGTCGCTGCCGAGAGATTCGCCGCGATGCGGCGGATCTTCTCGGAGTAGGGACGCGCCGCGCGCATCCGGTCCTGCGCCTTGCGCATCTTGGATGCGGCCACCATCTCCATGGCCTTGGTGATCTTCTTGGTGTTCTGGACCGACTTGATCTTGGTCCGGATCTCTTTGCCGCCAGGCATGGCGTTCTCCTATGCGGCCGGGGTCACGCCCAGTGCTTCTTGAACTCGGTGATCGCCGCCGCCAGCTGCGCCTCGCCGTCCTTGTCGAGGTCCTTGGCGGATTCGATCCGGTCCATCAGCGCGCCGTGGCTCGCCTTCATGTACTTGTGCAGCTCGGCCTCGAAGGCGAGCAGCTTCGAGACCTCGACGTCATCGAGGTAGCCCTGGTTGATCGCGTAGAGGGAAACGGCCATCTCGGCGACCGAGAGCGGCGAGTACTGTGGCTGCTTCATCAATTCGGTGACGCGCCGGCCGCGCTCGAGCTGCTTGCGCGTGGCATCGTCGAGGTCCGAGGCGAACTGGGCGAAGGCCGCGAGCTCGCGGTACTGGGCGAGTGCCAGACGCACACCACCGCCGAGCTTCTTGATCACCTTGGTCTGCGCCGCGCCGCCGACCCGCGACACCGAGACACCTGCGTTGATGGCGGGGCGGATGCCGGCGTTGAACAGGTCGGTCTCGAGGAAGATCTGGCCGTCGGTGATCGAGATGACGTTGGTCGGCACGAAGGCGGAGACGTCGCCGGCCTGGGTCTCGATCACCGGCAGCGCGGTCAGCGAGCCGGTCTTGCCCTTCACCGCGCCGTTGGTGAAGCGCTCGACGTATTCTTCATTGACCCGCGCGGCACGCTCGAGCAGACGCGAGTGCAGGTAGAAGACGTCGCCCGGATAGGCCTCGCGGCCCGGCGGGCGGCGCAGCAGCAGGGAGATCTGGCGATAGGCCCAGGCCTGCTTGGTCAGGTCGTCGTAGATGATCAGCGCGTCCTGGCCGCGGTCGCGGAAATACTCACCCATCGTGCAGCCGGCATAGGGAGCGATGAACTGCATGGCTGCGGAATCCGAGGCCGAGGCGGCGACGACGATGGTGTAGGCCATGGCGCCGTACTCGTCGAGCTTGCGCACGACGTTCATGATCGACGAGGCCTTCTGGCCGACGGCCACGTAAATGCAGATGAGGTTCTTGCCCTTCTGGTTGATGATGGTGTCGACGGCCACCGCGGTCTTGCCGGTCTGGCGGTCGCCGATGATCAGCTCGCGCTGGCCGCGGCCGATCGGCACCATCGAGTCGACCGACTTGAGGCCGGTCTGCACCGGCTCGGAGACGGACCGCCGCCAGATGACGCCGGGAGCGACCTTCTCGATCTTGTCGGTTTCCTTGGCATTGATCGGACCCTTGCCGTCGATCGGCTGGCCGAGCGCATTGACGACTCGGCCGATCAGCTCCGGGCCGACGGGCACTTCGAGGATGCGGCCCGTGGTCTTGACCGTGTCGCCCTCGGTGATGTGCTCGTACTCGCCGAGCACCACGGCGCCCACGGAATCGCGCTCAAGGTTGAGGGCCATGCCGAAGGTGTTGCCCGGAAACTCCAGCATTTCGCCCTGCATGACGTCGGCGAGGCCGTGGATCCGGCAGATGCCATCGGTGACGGAGACGACGGTGCCCTGGGTGCGGACCTCGGTGGCGCCTTCAAGGTTCTGGATCTTGCTCTTGATCAGTTCGCTGATCTCGGAAGGGTTCAACTGCATGGAATTTCTCCTAACTGTTCAGGGCCGCGCGCATCGCCGCGAGTTTGCCGCTCACCGAGGTATCGAGCACCTGGTCTCCGACCACGACCTTGACGCCGCCGATCAGGTCCGGATCGATGCGCACGGCGAGATCGAGGCGGCCGAAGCGCCGCTCGAGCAAGGTCTTGAGCTCCGCAAGCTGCGCGTCGTCGAGCGGGTAGGCGGAATGGACGACGCCCTCCTTGACGCCCTCCTCGGCCTGCTTCAGTGCGTGAAACTGGGCAGCGATCTCGGGCAGGCAGGCCAAGCGGCCGTTGCCGACGAGCAGGGCGACGAAGTTGGCGATGCCGCTGTCGGCATCCTTGCCCGCCGCGGCGTCGAACAGGCCTTCGACCTGGCCCGCCGGAATCTTGGGGTTGCTGATGAGCGCCTGCACCTGCTCGTCGGCGGCCAACCCGGCCAGGCGGTTCAGCGCTTCGGCCCATGGGCCGAGCAGGCCGCGCTCACGCGCGAGCCGGAAGGCGGCCTCGGCATAGGGACGGGCAATGGTGGCGATCTCGGCCATGGCCTCAGAGTTCCTGCTTCAGGGCCGCCAGCATCTCGGCGTGCGCCTTGGCGTCGACCTCGCGCCTGAGGATCTTTTCGGCACCGGCGACGGCCAGCTCGGCGACGCGTTCGCGCAAAGCCTGCTTGGCACGTTCCGCCTCCTGCTCGATCTCGGCCTTGGCTGCGGCGACCACCTTGTCGGCCTCGACGCGGGCTTGCGCCTTGGCCTCCTCGATGATCTGCTGGGCGCGGCGCTCGGCCTGGGCGAGCACCTCGGCCGACTTCTCCTTCGACTCGCGGAGCACGTCGGCGGAGCGACGGGCGGCGAGCTCGAGATCGTGCTTGCCGCGCTCGGCGGCCGCCAGACCCTCGGCGATGGTCTTTTGCCGCGTCTCGATGGCGTTCCGGAGCGGCGGCCAGACGAACTTGACCGTGAACCAGATGAAGATGGCGAAGGTGACCGCTTGCGAAATGAGGGTCAGATTGATGTTCATGTATCCACCGCCGTGGCTGGAGGAGTTGGGGGGGTCGGCGTTACTGGATGACGGCCAGCAGCGGGTTGCCGAAGGCGAAGAGCATGGCGAGGCCGACGCCGATGATGAAGGAAGCGTCGATCAGACCGAGCAACAGGAAGACCTTGGCCTGCAGGGTGGGCATCATTTCCGGCTGGCGCGCCGCAGCTTCGAGGAAGCGGCTGGCCATGATGCCGATGCCGATACAGGCGCCTGCGGCGCCGAGGCCGATGATGAGGCCGATGCCGATGCCGGTGTAGCCCTGAATCAGTGCCAGAAGTTGCAGCTTGTCCATTGTCGCTTTCCTTTCTATTGCGGAGTGGGGGGTTAATGGTCGAAAAAGAAATCAGTGGCTCTCGTGCGCCATCGCCAGATAGACCACGGTGAGCATCATGAAGATGAACGCCTGCAGGACGACGATCAGGATGTGAAAGATCGCCCACCCGGCGCCGAGGATGGCGCCGAAGAAGGTGCCGGCCAGGCCGGTCGCGGCCCACAGGCCGAGCAGCAGGAAGATGATCTCGCCCGCGTACATGTTGCCGTAGAGACGCAGCGAGTGGGAAAGCGGCTTGGAGAGGTATTCGATGATGTTGAGCAGCAGGTTGGCCGGCCAAAGGAGCGGATTCTTGCCGAAGGGCGCGCAGAAGAGCTCATGGATCCAGCCGCCGAGGCCCTTGACCTTGACGCTGTAGAAGATCATCAGCAGCCAGACCGAGAGCGCCAGCGCGAAGGTGGTGTTGACATCGGCCGTCGGCACCATCCGCCACTCGTGGAGGCCAAGCGCGCCGAGGATCTTGGCCATGATGTCGATGGGCAGGAAGTCCATCGCGTTCATCAGCAGCACCCAGACGAAAACCGTCAGCGCCGCGGGCGCGACGAAGGCATGGCGGTCGCCATGAAAGATGCCCTTGACCTGATTGTCGACGAATTCGATCGCGAGTTCGACGAAGGCCTGCCGCTTGCCGGGAACCCCCGCCGTCGCCCCCTTGACCACCCACCAGAGGAAGCCGAAGGCGATGACGCCGAGGATCACCGAGGTGACGATGGTATCGACGTGCAGGACCCAGAAATCGCCGTTGCCGACGGGCTTCTGGAGAAAACTGAGATGATGGGTGATGTACGAGGTGGGGGTCAGTTCGCCAGCAGCCATTTCGAAGCCCGTCGAGAAACAGTCAGTCAATCACCAGATACAGCAAACGCGATCCCGGACAGCAGGACCGAAACCACGAAAGCGCCGAGGAACGGCAGCACCGCGATCTCGCGCTGGCCGGCAAAGGCCAGCCAGAGCAACAGCACGATGACCACGATCTTGACGGCCTCGGCACGCAGGGCGGCACTCACGGCGCCCGCCGTGGTCGCCGAGCCGCGCCCGGCCATCAGCGAGAACGCCAGCATTCCGGCCACGCCGATGCCGCCCCCCATCACTGCCGCCCTGTCTCTTGTACCCATCTCCGAGCCCACGAGACCGTACTAGACCTCGTATGCCGTCTTCTGCTTGGAGAAAAAAACAGAGGAGAACGCTCGCCGTAGAGGAACGGG
>CAZGYD010000089.1:0-3691 GCA_964530115.1 uncultured Rhodocyclaceae bacterium
AAGAAAAGCTCGAGATGCGGAAGGAAGACTCGCAGAAGATGAGAGCGAAGGAGCTCCACGAGCTGGTGAGCGACTGGGAGAACTAACACAGCATCCGGACGGCAGAAGCGCACATGAAGCACATCCAGTTCCGCGAAGAGAGCCGCTAACACGGCTTCTACTATCGCACCGACAAGAACTTCGGCGACGAGCAGAACTGGCACTGCTTCGTGAACTCGATCTACGACAAGAAGACCAAGAAGTGGACCTGCTTCAAGCGCAAGCATGTCGACCTGGTCGACAAGTCGAAGCTGTTCAAGACTGCGGCGCACTAAGCGCATAGCGGGCTGATACACTCAGGCCGGGGGTCGTTCGATCCCCGGCCTGTTTCATTCTGGTGTTCGCTTTTCCCTTCCCGTCGAGAGGTCTATCCCATGTCCGCGCCCAATGTCGCCATTCCCGGCAGTCCCGTCGTTCCGCAGATGGTGGGGCCCGACCACGTCATCCAGTTTTCCTGCCACAAGGGTATCGGCTGCTGGAACGCCTGCTGCTCCAACATCGACATCTCGCTGACGCCCTACGACATCATCCGGCTCAAGAAGCGGCTCGGCATCTCGTCGACCGAATTCCTGCGCGATTACACGGTGCCCTACGAGATGGAGAAGGACGGTATCGCCGGCGTCAAGTTCAGGCCGGTCGAAGGTGGCACCGCTTGCCGTTTCATGAGGCCCGAAGGCTGCTCGGTCTATGAAGACCGTCCGACCGCCTGCCGCTACTATCCCGTGGCGCTCCTCGCCATGCGCAAGCAGGACGAATACACGGATACCCAGTCCTACGCGCTCGTCAAGGAAGACCACTGCAAGGGCCACGAGGTGGCCCGGCGCCTTACCATCGCTGAGTATCGCCGGGAGCAGGGCATCGAGGAGGACGACGAGCTGACCCGCGGCTGGCGGCAGCTGATCCTCAAGAAAAAGTCCTCGGGCCCGGCCATCGGTGCGCCGTCGCTGAAGAGCCGCCAGCTCTTCTTCATCGCCTGCTATGACGTCGATACCTTCCGCGGCTTCGTCGATTCCGAGGGCTTTGGCAAGCTGTTCAAGCTGTCGGCAGACGAAAAGGCCATGCTCATGGCCGACGATGTCGAACTCATGCAGTTCGCCTTCCGCTTTCTCAAGCAGGTGCTGTTCGGCGAGAAGAGCATCGAACTGGACGAGGAGGCCCGCGAGGCGCGTCTGAACAAGTGGCGGGCGCGGCAGATGGAGATCGAGCGCGAGGCCGCCGAGCGGCTCGCGCGTGCCGAGGAGGGCATGTACGAAGACACCGATTTCGATGATGGCGGTGCGTGCGGCACTGGTGGCTGCGGCGGCAACGACTGATGGAAGGGTGGCGCCCGCGATGAAACTGGAAATGCTTTCGCCCGAGCTCGCCCATGTTCCGGACGAGCCTTACTATCAGCCGGTCGGCGACGAAATCGCAATCTTCGAGGCCGCCTTCCGCAAGCGCCTGCCCGCCCTGCTCAAGGGGCCGACCGGCTGCGGCAAGACGCGCTTCGTCGAGTACATGGCCTGGAAGCTCAAGCGGCCCTTGGTCACGGTGGCCTGCCACGACGACCTCACCACGGCCGACCTCGTCGGCCGCTATCTCATCGTCGGCGAGCAGACCGTCTGGATGGACGGCCCGCTCACCGCGGCCGTGCGTGCCGGGGCGATCTGCTATCTCGACGAGATCGTTGAGGCGCGCAAGGACACCACCGTGGTCATCCATCCGCTCACCGACAGCCGTCGCGTGCTCGCCGTGGACAAGCGCGGCGAGCTGGTGCCGGCACCCGACGACTTCATGCTCGTGATCTCCTACAACCCCGGCTACCAGAGCGTGCTCAAGGAGATCAAGCCCTCGACGCGCCAGCGCTTCGTCGCGCTGGAGTTCGACTACCCGTCCGCCGAGGTCGAGGCGCGCATCGTCGCCACCGAGGGCGGCGTTGGGGAAGAGGTGGCGAAGAAGCTGGTCAAGCTCGGCGAGCTCACGCGCAACCTCAAGGGGCAGGGCCTCGACGAGGGCGCCAGCACCCGTCTGCTCGTGCATGCGGCCCAGCTGATCGCCGACGGCCTGCCGCCCCCGGCAGCGTGCATGGCCGCCGTGGCGCGATCGCTCACGGACGACCCCGAGATGACCGGCACGCTCGACGACCTCGTCCGCGCCGTCTTCTGAGCTTTCTGCTGCACTTGACGATACGTCGTTGCTCGCGAGACCCGATGCTGCGCCTACCTGTTCGGCATGTCCTGCATCCCGCTCGCTCGCGCCTCGTCTTGCCGGCGTTCGCGACGAAGGCTCCCTGAGGCTGGCATGACCGACAGGAAGCTTTTCGAGCACGAACTGGAAGAGCGGCTCGACGCCGTTCTCTTCGCTTCGCCCTCGCACCGCTCGATCGAGCGTCTGGCCGCGACGCTCGAGCCGCTCACCCGCGCCCAGCAGGAGAAGGTGCTGCACTGGGCCGGCGTCGCCGCCAAGACCTACGCCGAGATCGGCTACCTGCTCGCCACGCTCGCCCCACGGGCCTTCGAGCTCCTCGACGACGAAGGCTTCGACGCCTGGGTGCTCTCGGGGCTCGATGCCTACGACCGCCTCGGCCTGCGGCCGGCGATGGACCAGCTGCGCAACATCGAACTCTTCTGCGCCGAGCGCGCCGGCACGCCGGTGACGCGGCTCGCCGAAGTCGAGATGCGCCTCGCCCGTTTCCTCCAGGGCCTCTCGGGCCGGCCGCTCGCGGTGCGCGCCGGCAGCAGCGCCTGGACCGACACGGAGAACGTCTTCCTGCCCGAAATCGTCGCCCTGCACGAGAGCGCCGAGGCGAACCGCCGGCACTACAAGGCGATGGCGGCACTGCTCTGGGCGCAGACGCGCTACGGCACCTTCAGCATCGACCTCGAAGCGCAGCTCGCCCGATGGCCCGACCGCGAACGCGCGCTCGGCTGGCTCGCCGTGCTCGAGGCCGTGCGTCTCGATGCCTGCATCGCGGCCGAGCTGCCGGGACTCGCGGCCGAAATCGCCGAGGTGCGCGGGCCGTGGCCGGAGGCGCTCGCGCCGGCGCTCGAACGCCTGGGGCGGCGGGAAGCGACGATCGCCGACAGCCTCGACCTGCTCGCGGCGTTCATGGCTGGCGTGCCACCACGGCTGAGTTTCGCCGGCACGCTCGATCCGGCCGCGGCGTGGCGTGTGCGCACGGAGCGCATCGCCCGCGATACCGAGACACTCAGACAGGCGCTCGCCAGGCTCAAGGGCATGGGCGGCCGCCGCGCCGGCGGCGAGCAGGCGCCGGCCATGGAGATCGCCCGGGATGGCCAGACGCTGGAGATCCGCGTCGATGGCGAGGCCGTGGCCTTGCCGCCCGAGGCACAGGCCGCCGCGCAGTCGCTGATCCAGGACCTCGGCGAAGTGCCGCCCGAGGCGCTGACGCCGGCCGGCCCGGGCGCCTGGACGCCGACGGACAAGTGCGGCGCGGCGCCCGAGCTGATGAGCGACCGCGAGGCCGACTGCCGCTACGACGAATGGGACTATCACCGTGGCGCGTTCCGGCGCAACTGGTGCCACGTCTACGAGATGCCGGTGAAGCCCGGCGATCCGCACTACGTTGGCGAAGTGGCGGCACGTTACGGTCCGCTGATCCGCCAGATCCGCAAGCGCTTCGAGCTCGTGCGCGGCGAGGACCGCATCCTCG
>CAZGYD010000090.1:0-19033 GCA_964530115.1 uncultured Rhodocyclaceae bacterium
GTCGAGTTCGAGATCCTCTACGGTGAGGGCATCTCGCGTGAGGGCGAGATCATCGAGCTTGGGGTGGCGAACGGCCTGATCGACAAGTCCGGGGCCTGGTACAGCTACAACGGCGAGAAGATCGGCCAGGGCAAGGACAACGTGCGGCAGTGGCTGAAGGAGCATCCCGAGAAGGCGCAGGAGATCGAACAGCAGATCCGCGCCAAGGCCATGCCGGCCGTGGCGAGCGGCCGCGCGGCGGTGAGTGACGAGGCCCTTGTCGAGGAATTCTGATCCTCAGGACGACGGGCAGTGGGCGCGCGACATCGCGCTGCGCCTTTTGACCCGCCGTGAACATGCCGCCGCGGAGCTCGTGCGCAAGCTCGAGCAGCGCGGCATGGCCCGCGAGGCCGCCCGTGCGGCCGTGCTCGAGCTGGGCGAGGCCGGCTGGCAGAGCGATGCACGCTATGCCCAGGAGTTCGCCTCCGCCCACGCCGCACGCGGCGACGGCCCGTTGAAGATCCGCGCGGCCCTCCAGGCGCGCGGGGTGGGGGAGCGTGAGGTGGGCGAGGCGCTCGCGGGCCTCGAGGTCGACTGGCTGGCCCAGGCCCGTCAGGCGCGGGCCAAGCGCTTTGGCTTCCCCCTGCCCGTCGATCCGGCCGATCAGGCCCGTCAGCTGCGTTTTTTGCAAACGCGGGGTTTTCCCCCCGCCATCGCACGCCAGGCCGTGCGTTCCACCGATTTCCAAGAAGACTGAACTGGCATGAAGACCGCCGACATCCGCAAGAGCTTCCTCGACTTCTTCGCCTCCAAAGGCCACACCGTCGTCCCCTCCAGCAGCCTGGTGCCGGCTGGCGACCCGACCCTGCTGTTCACCAACGCGGGGATGAACCAGTTCAAGGACGTCTTCCTCGGCTTCGACAAGCGGCCCTACAGCCGCGCTGTCACGGCCCAGAAGTGCGTGCGTGCCGGCGGCAAGCACAACGATCTCGAGAACGTCGGTTACACCGCGCGACATCACACTTTTTTCGAGATGCTCGGCAACTTCAGCTTCGGCGACTACTTCAAGCGCGATGCGCTCCACTACGCCTGGGAGCTGTTGACGCAGGTCTTCAGGCTGCCGGCCGACCGGCTGTGGACCACCGTCTATGCCGAGGACGACGAGGCCTACGACATCTGGACGAAGGAGATCGGCGTGCCGGCCGAGCGCTGCATCCGCATCGGCGACAACAAGGGCGCGCGCTACGCTTCCGACAACTTCTGGATGATGGGCGACACCGGCCCCTGCGGCCCCTGTTCGGAAATCTTCTACGACCACGGCCCGGGCATCCCCGGCGGTCCGCCCGGCTCGCCCGACGAGGACGGCGACCGCTACATCGAGATCTGGAACAACGTGTTCATGCAGTTCAACCGCGACGAACACGGCATCATGCATCCGCTGCCCAAGCCCTCGGTCGATACCGGCATGGGCCTGGAGCGGATCTCCGCGGTGCTCCAGGGCGTGCACTCGAACTACGAGATCGATCTGTTCCGCAACCTCATTCGGGCCGCGGCGCGCGAGACGAGCGGGGCGGACATGGATTCGCCCTCGCTGCGGGTGCTCGCCGACCACATCCGCGCCTGTGCCTTCCTGCTCGCCGACGGCGTGATTCCCGGCAACGAGGGCCGCGGCTACGTGCTCCGCCGCATCATTCGCCGCGCCATCCGCCACGGCTGGAAGCTCGGCGCCCGTGCGCCCTTCTTCCACCGGATGGTGCCCGACCTCGTCGCCGAGATGGGCAGCGCCTATCCGGAGCTCGCCGCCGGGGAGAAGCGCGTCATGGACATGCTCCGCCACGAGGAGGAGCGCTTCTTCGCCACCATCGAGCACGGCATGGCCATCCTCGAGGGCGAGCTCGCGGCGATGGCGAAGGCCGGTGCGAAGACTTTCGACGGCGAAACCGCCTTCAAGCTCCACGACACCTTCGGCTTCCCGCTCGACCTCACGGCCGACATTTGCCGCGAGCGCGGCGTCGGCGTCGATGCCGGCGCCTTCGATGCGGCGATGGCACGACAGAAGGAGCAGGCGCGCGCCGCCGGCAAGTTCAGGATGGCCGCAGCACTCGAATACGAGGGGCCGGAGAGCCGCTTCCTCGGCTACGAGAAGCTCGAGGTGCCGGCGAAGATCGTCGCGCTCTACCGTGAGGGCACGCCGGTCAAGGAATTGAACGAGGGCGAGTTCGGCGTCGTCGTGCTCGACGAGACGCCCTTCTACGCCGAATCGGGCGGCCAGGTCGGCGACCGCGGCGAGATCCGCGGTGCCGGGCTGTTCGCCGTCGAGGACACGCAGAAGATCCAGGCCGCGGTGTTCGGCCACCACGGCATCGTCAAGACCGGCCGGCTCGCGGTCGGCCAGGCGGTGACGGCGCGCGTGGATACCGCCGCACGGGCGGCCACCGCGCGCAACCACTCGGTCACGCACCTGATGCACAAGGCGCTCCGCGAAGTGCTGGGCAGTCATGTGCAGCAGAAGGGCTCGCTGGTCGATCCGGACAAGACGCGTTTCGACTTCGCCCACACGGCGCCGATGACGCCCGAGGAGATCCGCGAGGTCGAGGAGATCGTCAATGCCGAGATCCTCGCCAATGCGGCGACCGAGGCGCGCATCATGCCGATCGAGGAGGCGAAGAAGAGCGGTGCGATGATGCTCTTCGGTGAAAAGTACGGCGACGAGGTGCGCGTACTGACCATCGGCTCGTCGAAGGAACTTTGCGGCGGCACCCACGTCGCGCGTACCGGCGATATCGGTCTGTTCAAGATCGTCTCCGAATCCGGCGTCGCGGCCGGGGTGCGCCGCGTCGAGGCGGTCACCGGCGCCAATGCGCTGCGCTATCTGCAGGAGCAGGAGCGGCGGGTCCAGGGGGTTGCCGCGCTGCTCAAGACGCCGCCCGACGACATCGCCTCCCGGATTGCCGGCATCCTCGACAACGTGCGCACGCTCGAGAAGGAGCTGGCGCGCTTGAAGGCCAGGCTCGCCTCGGGTCAGGGCGACGACCTGGCCGCCCGCGCCGTCGACATCAAGGGCGTGAAGGTCCTCGCCGCGACGCTCGAAGGCGCCGACGTGCCGGCGCTGCGCGAGACCATGGACAAGCTCAAGGACAGGCTGCAAACGGCGGTGATCGTGCTCGCGAGCACGAGCGACGGCAAGGTGAGCCTGATCGCCGGCGTCACGCCGTCGCTGACTTCGAAGGTCAGGGCCGGCGAGCTCGTGAACATGGTCGCGGCGCAGGTCGGCGGCAAGGGCGGCGGCCGGCCGGACATGGCGCAGGCGGGCGGCACCGATGCCGCGGCCTTGCCGAAGGCGCTGGCCTCGGTGCCGGCCTGGGTCGAAGCGCGGCTGTGAGAGGGCGCGCACTGCTGGCGGTCCTCTCGGTCCTGGCGCTGTCGGGCTGTGCGGTCATCGCCGTGGCCGATGCCGCGGTCACGGTCGCCGCGGGGGCCGTGGGACTCGCGGCCGACGCCGCGATCGGTACCGTGAAGATCGTCGGCAAGGGCGTCGGCAAGGCCGCCGACGCGGTGTTCGGCGACGACGGGGCGGCGAAAGCCTCCGCGGCTTCTGAGTAGCGCCGCTTCATCGCCCGGGCGGGCGGCGATGGCATCCGCTCAAACTCAGCCGTCGTAACACGCCGGCCGCGTGCTCAGGCACGGTCCCAGCGGCAGACGCGGTTGCGGCCCTGTGCCTTGGCGCAGAACAGCGCCCGGTCGGCCTCCTTGATGCAGTGCTCGATCGAGGTTTCCGGCGAGAGCGGCGCGACGCCGAACGAGGCGGTGACCTTGATGGTGCGGCCGTCCCCCAGTTCGATCGCCGCCTTCTCGATTGCGGTGCGCACGCGCTCCATCGCCGCGACGGCGACGTCGGCCGCGGCATTCGGCAGGCAGAACAGGAACTCCTCGCCGCCGTAGCGGAACATCGCGTCATAGCTGCGCAGGCGGCCACTGGCGATCTCGATCACGCTCTGCAGCACCCGGTCGCCGGCGATGTGGCCGTAGGTGTCATTGACGCGCTTGAAGTGGTCGAGATCCATCATGCACAGGCAGCAGGACTGTTTGCCGCGCAGCATGCGGTCCTGTTCCTCGCCGAGCCGCTTCATCATCGAGCTGCGGTTCCAGGCGCCGGTGAGCTGGTCGATCAGGCAGACCTGATCGATCATGCGGAACGACAGGCTCCGCAGCGCGAAGCGGAAGCTCAGCGACGCCTCGAGGATCGCATCGTACTCGTCGGAGGTGATCCGGCCCTGCTGCCGGTGCTTGGCGACGAGGTCGCGGGCGTGGGCATGCATCTCGCGGTGCAGTGTTTCGATGCGGGCGAATTCGTCGGCCCAGGGCGCCCAGTCGGCCATGTTCTGGCTGTACAGCCAGGTGCCGAAGGGGCAATGGCGGAAGCCGTCCTCCTGCGTGACGCTCGCCGGCACCGGCGAGCCGCAGATGATCGCCTTGTTCAGGCTGCCGAGCCAGCGGATGTGGGCGGCGATGCCGCTGTCCAGCTCGCGGATGGCGGCGATCATCCGCGACGGATCATCCTGCACGGTGCCCGCCCCTCCCATGGTTCCTCCTCCCGCTATTTCACTCTTTGTTATGGGAGTATAAGTCAGCGTCGAAGCAGGAGAAAATCCGTCGGGTTCTCCCTACGCCGGGTCGGGGGCCGGTTGTCCAATGCCCGCGGCCCAGGCCAGGGCTTCGGTGAGACAGGTGTTGACCGCGAGGTGATCGAGTCCGGAGAGTTCGGCGAGGATGTCGTGGCAGCGCGGGCCGTCGCCATCCTCGAGGGCTTGGGCAAGCCGCAGCAGGGCCCCGAGTTCCCCGCCACCGGCCTCCAGCGCGGCCCGGATGTCGGCGCCGACATCGATGCCCTGCAGGATGTCGTCGAGATTCGTCGCCATCACCGCGGGCATGAGAGACAGGATGCCGGTCATGAAGGCGCGGTCCTCGCATTCGCGGCGCCCGGGATGGACGGCGGCGGCGAGCAGCTCCATGAGCCGGCCGCGGGTCGCCGCGAGCTGGAGCAGCGGGTTGCCGAGCGGGTCGCTGCCGGGCCGCGTGTAGAGCAGGAGCTGCAGCCAGCGCTGCAGCTGCCGGCGGCCGAGCACCGAGATCGCATGGCTTAAGGACTTGATCGGGCCGGGAGCGCCGACGGCGACGGAATTGGTCAGCCGCATCAGGTTCATGGCCAGGCCGGTCTCCTTCTTGAACACGGCCTCGATGGCTTGCGTCTCGGCGTCTTCGAGCACCAGGCCGAGCAACTGGATCAGCGCGAGCTGGGAATGGCCGGGCTTCCTTCCGGCGAGGATGGCCGGCCGGGCGAAGAAGTAGCCCTGGAAGTAGGTGTAGCCCAGCGCCAGGCAGTCGTCGGCCTGCTCGCGGCTGTCGATCTTCTCGGCAAGCAGCCGGACCGGCCATCGCTGCAGATGGGCGGTGGTTTCGGCCAGCCCGGCGCGGTCGAGCGGCTGAAGGTCGACCTTGACGATGTCGATCAGGTCGAGGAGATCCTTGTAACGGCTCTCGAAATGGACGAAATCGTCGAGCGCGAGGCTGAAGCCGCGGGCCTTCAGCTCGCGGCAGCGGTCGACGATCGCCGGCGTGGGTTCCACCGTCTCCAATAGTTCGAGGACGATCTTGTCCGGCGGCAGGATCTCGATGCTGTCGGAGAGCAGCAGGGCCTCGTCGCAATTGATGAAGCCGCGGTAGGGGCCGAGCGCGCGGTCGATGCCGAGGTGGGCGAAGGCATGGCTGATCACGCTTGCCGAGGCCGCCAGATGGTTGTGGATGTCGGCCTCGTTCTTCATGCCGCTGCGAAACAGCAGCTCGTAGGCATAGAGCTGCTGCCGGCGGTCGAGGATCGGCTGCCGGCCGAGGAAGATCTCTTCCGTGCCGGCGTCAGTGGCCGCCATGCGTGAAGTCGACCTCGATTCCCGGCCACACCGCGGTCAGCGCGTTGCGGAACTCGTCCTGGATGCGCGCGAGCGCCGCCTCGTTGTCGGCCTCGAAGCGCAGCACCACCACCGGCGTGGTGTTCGAGGCGCGCGCCAGGCCGAAGCCGTCCGGATATTCGGCGCGCACGCCGTCGATGGTGATCAGCTCGCGGGCGCCGGGGAAGCGGCCCTCCTTCTGGAGCTTCTCGATCAGCGCGTGCGGCTCCCCCTCCTTCATGCGGATGTTGAGCTCGGGCGTCGAGATGGCGTTGGGCAGGTGCTTGAGCGGCCAGTTGGCATCGTCCCAGCGCGAGACGATCTCGAGCAGCCTGGCGCCGGCGTAGAGGCCGTCGTCGAAGCCGAACCAGCGCTCCTTGAAGAAGATGTGGCCGCTCATTTCGCCGGCGAGCGGCGCGCCGGTCTCCTTGAGTTTGGCCTTGATGAAGGCGTGGCCCGTATTCCACATCAGCGGCCGGCCGCCTTGGTGGCGCACCGATTCGGCGACCCAGCGCGAGCACTTGACGTCGAAGATGATCTGCGCGCCGGGGTTGCGCGTGAGCACATCGGCGGCGAAGAGCATCAGCTGGCGGTCCGGGTAGATGATCTCGCCGTCCTTGGTGACGACGCCGAGCCGGTCGCCGTCGCCGTCGAAGGCGAGGCCCAGCTCGGCATCGGTTTCCTTGAGCGTGCGGATCACGTCCTTGAGGTTTTCGGGCTTCGAGGGGTCGGGGTGGTGGTTGGGAAAGCGGCCGTCGACCTCGCAGAACAGTTCGATGACCTCGCAGCCCATGCGCCGGAAGAGCTCGGGGGCGAAGCCGCCGGCGACACCGTTGCCGCAATCGACGACGATCTTCATCGGCCGGGCGAGCTTGACGTCATCGACGATGCGCTTCAGGTAGGCCTCCTTCACGTCGGCGTGCCGGAGCCGGCCCTTGCCCGTGGCCAGCCGGCCCTCCTCGATGCGCTTCCTCAGGTCCTGGATCAGCGGGCCGAACAGCGTCTGGCCGGCGAGCACCATCTTGAGGCCGTTGTAATCGGGCGGGTTGTGGCTGCCGGTGACCGAGACGCAGCTCTCGGTGCCAAGCTCGAAGGCCGCGAAATAGGTGACTGGCGTGGGCACGCAGCCGATGTCGACGACATCGACGCCGGCAGCGTTGATGCCTGCGGCGAGTGCCGCGGCGAGCGGCGGGCCGGAGAGCCGGCCGTCACGGCCGACGGCGATGGTCTTCACGCCGCGCTCGCGCGCTTCCGAGCCGATGGCCCGGCCGATGACGCGCACCGCATCGGTGGTCAGCGACTTGTCGACGATGCCGCGGATGTCATAGGCCTTGAAGATTTCGGGGGCGATGGGGGTCATGGCGAAGCTCCGGAAAGGTGGATCGATTCGTTGGGTATTCGTATTAGTGCAGCACTTTGGGCGGTTCGCTGACCGACTCCGGCGGGGCGGGCGAGGCATGGTGGAGGACCATGCGCCAGCCGAGCGCGCCGCGGACGAAGACGTTGGTGGCGACGACGGGGGCGTGCTGCGATTCGTCGGTGCGCACGGAAACGTGTTCGACGATGGTATGGACGGCGCAGAAGGGCGTCTGCACGGTCGTCTGCCCGGAGAGGCGGATGCGCAGCCGGGCGCCGCCCTCGAAGATACGACGCCAGGTTTCGCGGATCGCCGCATAGCCCGTCAGCCGCGGGCCGCCGGGATGGACGCAGACGATCTCCTCGTCCTCGGCCCATACCTGCATCAGCGTTTCGAGGTCGGCGCGCTCGATGGCGTCGTAGAAGGCGGCCTCGGCATCCTGCGGCGTGGGGAAGATCGGCTTGTCAGGCATCGGCGGGCAGTGCGGCGAGTACGCGTTCGGGTGGCAGATCCTCGAGGCAGCGCAGATGGTCGGCGCCTTGCAGCGGACATTCGCGCCGGAAGCAGGGGCTGCACGCGAGTCCGAGCGAAATCATTTTCGCATGCGCCGAGAGCGGCGGGGTATAGACGGGACTCGATGAGCCGTAGATCGCCGCCAGCGGCCGGTCGAGAGCCGCGGCGACGTGCATCAGGCCGGAATCGTTGCTGACCACGGCGCGGGCGGAGGCGATGAGGTCGATGGCCTGCTCGAGCGTGGTGCGGCCGCAGAGGTTCTGGGCCGCGCCTTCGGCGAGTCGCTCGATTTCCGCGCCGGCTTCGGCATCCTTCGCTCCGCCGATGCACCAGACCGGCGTGTTACCACGGCTGAGTTTCGCCGCCAGCATTCGGGCCAGCCGCGCGAAGTGGCGTGCCGGCCAGCGCTTGGCCGGACCGTATTCGGCGCCCGGACAGAAGACGACGGGGGCGACGTCCTGCGGCAAGCCGAGGGCCGCGCGTGCGGCGCGCTGCTGTTCGGGGGTCGATGTGAGATGCGGCTTTGGCGTCGGGCCCTCCGCCGGGCCGGCGAGCGCCGCGTAGCGGTCGACCAGGCGCGGCAGGGCCGCCTCGTCGAGCCGGCGGCGGTCGTTGAGCAGGAAGAAGCGCGCCTCGCCGGTGTAGCCGGTGCGCTTCGGGATGCCGGCGAAAAACGGCACCAGCGCCGACTTCCAGGAGTTCGGCAGGACGAAGGCCTGGCGAAACTCAGCCGTCGCAAGACGCCGGCCGAGCGCCTTGCGCCCGGCCCAGTCGAAGGTGCCGTGGGCGAAGGGGTTGTCGATCACGGCGGCGACTTCGGGCATGCGCGCAAAGAGCGGCGCGCTCCAGGCCGGCGCGAGGACGTGGATCTCGGCCTCGGGCCGTTGCGCCGTGAGCCGCATCAGCAGCGGTTGCATCATGATCGTGTCGCCGATCCAGGACGGCGCGACGATCAGGATGCGCTCGGGCACGGTCAGTGGTGCCCCTTGGGCTTCTCGCCCGTGAAGCTGTACCTGGTGCCGCAATACGGGCAGACGGCCTCGCCGGTCTTCAGCACGTCGAGGAAGACGCGCGGATGCCGCGCCCAGAGCGGCGCGCCCGGACGCGGACAATGCAGGGGCAAATCCCTGGCGGTGACGGCGACTTCGCGGACGGTTTCGTCGATGGCGCTCATGTTCGCTTCCTCAGACCAGGGCCAGCCAGTCGGCATGCGCGGGGACGCGGCCGTTGACCACGTCGAAGAACAGGTTCTGGATCTTCGTCGTGATCGGACCGCGGCGGCCTTCGCCGATGGTGCGGCCGTCGAGCTCGCGGATCGGCGTCACCTCGGCGGCCGTGCCGGTGAAGAAGGCCTCGTCGGCGATGTAGATATCGTCGCGCGTCAGCCGCTTGGAGATGACCGTGTAGCCGAGCTCTTTCGCCAGGGTATGCACCGTGGCGCGGGTGATGCCGACGAGCGCCGAGGCGATCTCGGGCTCGTAGATCTGGCCGTCCTTGATGACGAACAGGTTCTCGCCGGCGCCCTCGGCGACGAAGCCGTCGACGTCGAGCAGGAGCGCCTCGTCATAGCCGTGCTCGGTGGCCTCCATGCTGGCGAGGATGGAGTTGGCGTAGGTGCCCGAGTACTTGGCGCGGCACATCGAGACATTGACGTGGTGGCGCGCGTAAGAAGAGGTCTTGACGCGGATGCCCTTTTCCATGCCCTCCTCGCCCAGGTAGGCGCCCCAGGGCCAGGCGGCGATGGCGACGTGGGTCTTGAGGCCTTTTGGCGACAGGCCCATCTTCTCGGAGCCGTAGAAGGCGATCGGCCGCAGATAGCAGGATTCGAGCCCGTTGGCGCGCACGACTTCCTTCTGCGCCTCCATCAGCGTCTCGCGGTCCCAGGGCATCTGCATGCGGTAGATGTGCGCCGAGTTGAACAGCCGGTCGGTGTGCTCTTTCAGGCGGAAGATCGCCGTGCCATTGACGGTCTTGTACGCGCGCACGCCCTCGAAGACGGCGAGGCCGTAATGCAGCGAGTGGGTGAGCACGTGAATCGTGGCTTCGCGCCAGGGCACGAGCCTGCCGTCGTACCAGATGAAGCCGTCGCGATCGGCCATGGACATGATGAAGATCTCCTGCAATCGGTCAAAGGCCGATTTTATCGCGGCCTGTAGAATGCGGCGCATGGAACGGATCTGGAAGCCCAACGTCACGGTCGCCGCGGTCATCGAGCGCGACGGCCGCTTCCTGTTGGTCGAGGAGGAGACGGAGGACGGCATCCGCTTCAACCAGCCGGCCGGCCACCTCGACGAAGGGGAGTCCCTCGTCGCGGCCTGTGCCCGCGAGGTTCTGGAGGAAACCGCCTGGCATTTCCGGCCGACGGCGCTCATCGGCATCTATCAATGGCCACGGCCGCAGGGCGACATCACCTACCTGCGCTTCGCCTTCGCCGGCGAACTCGGTCGGGAAGAGGCCGGCCGGCCGCTCGATGCCGGCATCCGGCGCGCGGTGTGGATGAACGTGGCGGAGATCGAGGCGCTCCGCGACCGGCACCGCAGTCCGCTCGTCCTCCAGTGCATCGAGGACTTTCGCGCCGGCAGGCGCTTTTCCCTGGAGCTGATCAGACACCATGGCTAGAGTGATCGTCGGCATGTCGGGCGGGGTCGATTCCTCGGTCGCGGCGCTGCTCCTCAAGCGCGCCGGCCACGAGGTGACGGGCCTGTTCATGAAGAACTGGGAGGACGACGACAGCGAGGAATTCTGCTCCGCGCGCCAGGATCTGATCGATGCCGCGGCGGCGGCCGACGTGATCGGCATCGACCTCGAAGTGGTGAATTTCTCGGCCGAGTACAAGGAGCGGGTGTTCGCCGATTTCCTGCGCGAGTATCAGGCCGGACGCACGCCCAATCCGGATGTGCTCTGCAACTCCGAGATCAAGTTCCGCGCTTTCCTCGATCATGCGATGGGGCTCGGCGCCGAGAAGATCGCCACCGGCCATTACGCGCAGGTCCGCCAGTTCCTCGGTGAATGGCAGCTCATGAAGGCCGAGGACGGCACCAAGGACCAGAGCTATTTTCTCTACCGCCTGAATCAGGAGCAGTTGTCGAAGACGGTGTTTCCGGTCGGCCACCTCTACAAGCGCGAGGTGCGCCGGATCGCCGAGGAGGCCGGCCTGCCCAACCATGCGAAGAAGGATTCCACGGGCATCTGTTTCATCGGCGAGCGGCCGTTCCGCGAGTTCCTCGCGCGTTATCTGCCGAAGCAGCCTGGCGAGATCCGCGTGCTCGACAGCGACCGCGTGGTCGGCCGTCACGAGGGCCTCATGTACTACACGCTCGGCCAGCGCGAGGGCCTGGGCATCGGCGGCGTCCGTGGCGCGGCCGAGGAGCCCTGGTTCGTCGCCGGCAAGGACATGGCGAGGAACGTCCTTTACGTCGTCCAGGGCCACGATCATCCGGCGCTGCTCCGGGACAGGCTCGTCGCCCGCCAGCTCTCCTGGATCTCGGGCCGGCCGCCACATACGCACTGGGTCTATTCGGCGAAGACGCGCTACCGCCAGCCCGACGCGGCCTGCGAGGTCGAGCACGTCGATGCCGACCGCTGCGAGATCGCCTTCGCGGCGCCGCAGTGGGCGGTGACGCCCGGGCAGTCCGTGGTGGTCTACGAGTCGCTGGTCTGTCTGGGCGGCGGCATCATCGAGTGATGCCGGCGTATTACCACGGCTGAGTTTCGGAGACGCGCTTCATCCGCGCGGCACGGCGTCGGCGAACGACGGCCGCTGCATGAGCTTGCCATGCAGGCGGGCGAGGTTGGCGTACTGCCGGCGCCAGTCGATTTCGGGAAAGCGCAGATCGAGATAGCCGAGCGCGCAGCCGGCGGCGACGTCCGCGAAGGTGAAGGGCGTGCCCATGCACCAGGGCCGTTCGCCGAGTTCCCTCGACATCATCGCCAGGGCCGCGTCGATGACGCGCCGCTCGCGTGCCATCGCCTCCGGCGAGCGCCTGTCTTCGGGACGCTGGAGTTCGAGGCGGATGCCGACGGCGGCATCGAGCAGGCCATCGGCCAGCGCTTCCCAGCGTTTCACTTCCATCCGCGCCCGTCCGGCCGCGGGAAAAAGCTTGTTGTTCGGCGCGAGGCCGTCCAGATATTCGACGATCACCGGGGAATCGAAGATGGCGGTTTCGTCCTCGAGCACCAGCACCGGAATGCGGCCCAGCGGGTTGTAGCGGTGCACCGGGCTGTCCGCATCGTTCGGCGAGGTCACGATCCATTCGTAGTCGATCTTCTTTTCGGCGAAGACCACGCGGGCCTTGCGCGCATAGGGACTGGTGAGCGTACCGAAGAGCTTCATGGCCATCGATGGGTTGCCGTGGTGGAAATCGCCTTGCCACCGCCACTCTGGCAGCCTTTCCTGACGGCTGGCTTGCGTCGGGGCCGGGTCTGGCCGCCATGATAAGATTTCAGCCATCTTTCCGGTAGATCTCGGCAATGACTTCATCATCGCACTCGCCCCTCACCGCACTTTCGCCGCTCGATGGCCGCTATGCGGCTAAGGTTTCGTCGCTTGCTGCGCATTTTTCGGAGTATGGTCTGTTCAGGAACCGCATCCGTGTCGAGATCGAGTGGCTGAAGGCCCTGGCCGCGGAGCCGGCCATCGCGGAAGTCGCACCGTTTTCACCGGCGACGATCGCCGAGCTCGACGGTGCCGTCGCCGCCTTCTCGGTGGCCGATGCCGAAGCGGTGAAGGCGATCGAGGCACGCACCAACCACGACGTCAAGGCCGTGGAGTACTGGCTGAAGGAGCGGTTCAAGGGCAATCCCGAGGTCATGCGCGTCGCCGAGTTCATCCATTTCGCCTGCACCTCGGAGGACATCAACAACGTCTCGCACGCGCTGATGCTGAAGGAGGGGCGCGACTCGGTGCTCTTGCCGGCGCTCGATGCGCTGATCGCCCGCTTTCGCGAACTCGCACATCAGCTGGCGGACCAGCCGATGCTTTCGCGCACCCATGGCCAGCCGGCCAGCCCGACGACGCTGGGCAAGGAGATGGCCAACATCGCGGCCCGGCTCCTGCGCGCGCGCGCGCGGGTCGCGGCCGTGAGCCTGACGGCGAAGTTCAACGGCGCGGTCGGCAATTACAACGCCCACTTGTCCGCCTACCCGGTCTTCGACTGGCCGTCGTTCAACCGCCGGTTCATCGAATCCTTCGGCCTCGAATTCAATCCCTACACGATCCAGATCGATCCGCACGACGCGATGGCGGAGCTGTTCGATGCCATCGCCCGCACCAACACCATCCTGATCGACGCCGACCGCGACATCTGGCAGTACATCTCGCTCGGTTACTTCAAGCAGAAGACCAAGGCGGGCGAGATCGGCTCCTCGACGATGCCGCACAAGGTGAATCCGATCGATTTCGAGAACTCGGAAGGCAATCTCGGCCTCGCCAACGCCGTGCTCCGGCACCTTTCCGAAAAGCTGCCGATCTCGCGCCTGCAACGCGACCTGACCGATTCGACGGTGTTGCGCAACATGGGCGTGGCGTTCGGCTATTCGCTGCTGGCATACGATTCCACCCTGCGCGGCCTCGGCAAGCTGGAGGCGAACCCGCAGCGGCTGGCCGAGGATCTCGATGCCTGCTGGGAAGTCCTGGCCGAGCCGGTGCAGACGGTGATGCGCCGCCACGGCATCGAGAATCCGTACGAGCAACTCAAGGACCTGACGCGCGGCAAGGGCATCGAGAAGGAGGCGCTGCACGCGTTCATTCGCGCGCTGGCGATCCCCGAGGCCGACAAGCAGCGTCTGCTGGCGATGACACCCGCGGACTACACCGGCTGTGCCGCCAGGCTCGCAAGGGCGATCTGATGTCTTTCGCCGAAACCCTCCGCTCGCTGCCGGGCGTATCCCACCTTCAGGCGATCCAGCTCCTCGACGCGGAAGGCAATGTCGTGGCGACGATCGAGAACAAGCCCGGCCAGGCCGGCTCGCTGGCGGTCTATAACCACTTGGGGCAGCTCTATGGTGCAATCACGGCCGAGGCGGCGAAGAAGGGGCTCGAGCTCTATGGCGAGCACACCGACGATGCGCTTGCCCATCCGGGCAAACACCCGAACATCGACCGTCTCGTCGTGCTGGCGAAAGAGGGCGGCCTTCTGCGGGTGAAGCATCTGTTCGCTACCGGCATGGAATAATCCGGTCACGAACCGCGTTTATGTTCGTGTCGGACCCCTCAACAACCACAACGGAGATCGAATGATGAAAAAGACCGCAACACTCCTCGCCGCCGGCCTCGGCCTGTCCGTCATCGCCGCCTCGGTACAGGCGCAGATGAAAGTCGAGGACGCCATCGCCTTCCGCCAGTCCGGGTACAAGTTCATGGCCTGGAACATGGGCAGGATCAAGGCCAACCTCGAAGGACAGTACAACAAGGACCAGGTGATCCAGGCCGCGAACGTGATCCAGGCGATCGCCAATTCGGGCATGGGCCAGCTCTACGTGCCCGGCTCCGATCAGGGCAAGGGATGGAAGGAGACCCGCGTCAAGAAAGAGCTGTTTACCGACAAGGAAGGCGTCGGCAAGGTGGCCAAGGCCTTCAACGAAGCCGCCAACGAAATGGCCAAGGTCGCCGCGACGGGCGATGTCGCCGCGGTCAAGGCCCAGTTCGGCAAGCTCGGCGAAACCTGCAAGGGCTGCCACGACAAGTACCGGACCGAGGACTGAGAGCCTGTGAAAAATTCTGCTGCGCTTGCCAATACTTTGTTGCTCGCTCGCTCAAGGCTGCGCCTATCCATCTCGATATGTCTTGCCTTTCGCTCGCTCGCGCCGCGTCTTGGCGGCGCTCGCGACGAATTTTTTCACAGGCTCTGACGTCGGTACTCGTGCTTGACTCGTCAATGCCGACGGCCGCCTGCGGGCGGCCGTTGCCGTTTACGCCGGATAGATCGCGCCGAGCACGCGCGGCCCGCGGGCGCCGGTAACCGCGGGCAGGTTGCCCGGCCGGCGATGGAGCGTGCGCCAGGCAAGCCAGGCGAAGGCGATTGCCTCGACATGCGGCGGGGCGATGTCGAGCGTTTCGGTCGTGGCGATCCGGCATCCTGGCAGCCGCTCGGCCAGGGCGGCCATCAGCGTGCGATTGAAGGCGCCGCCGCCGCAGGCGTACAACTCGTCGGGCATGCCGCAGAAGCGCTTCACGGCATCGGCCACGCTCGCGGCAGTGAAGGCCGTCAGCGTCGCCTGGACGTCTTCCGGCTTCTCGCCGCCGGCGAGCTGGCCATCGAGCCACGCGAGGTTGAACTGCTCGCGGCCGCAGCTCTTCGGTGGTGGCAGCGCCAGAAAGGGATGGGCGAGCAGACGTGCGAGCAGCGCCGGTAGCACGCTTCCACGGGCCGCCCAGGCGCCGTCCTCGTCGTAAGGGCGACCGAGATGGCGCGACGCCCACGCGTCGAGCAGCATGTTGCCGGGACCACAATCGAAGCCGGTCGTCGCTCGCCCCGGCGCGAGATCGGTGACGTTGGCGATGCCGCCGAGGTTGAGGATCACGCGGTGGGCGTCGTCGCTGCGAAAGACGGCCTCGTGGAACGCCGGCACCAGCGGCGCGCCCTGACCGCCGGCGGCGATGTCCCGACTGCGGAAGTCGGCGACGACGTCGATGCCCGTCAGCTCGGCGAGAAGCGCCGGATTGTTCAGCTGCAGTGAGTACCCCTGGTCCGGCACGTGACGGATCGTCTGGCCGTGGCAGCCGATGGCGCGGATCCTCGCTGGCGTGTTACCACGGCTGAGTTTTGCGAGCAGGCCCTGGACCGCCTCGGCGTAGGTGCGGGCCAGCCGGTTGGCGAGCAGCGCGGCCTGGTGGAGCTCACCGAACGCCTCCCGATGCAGGGCGAGTGCTTCGTCGCGGAGCGCGGCCGGATAGGGGGCATGATGGGCGGCGACGCAGACGGGGCGTTCGCCCTCGATGCGGACGAGCACCGCATCGACGCCATCGAGGCTGGTACCGGACATCAGTCCGACGAACCATTCGCCGGCACGGGCCGGACGGCTATCCGGCGGTTCTGCCACTAATCGAGCAAAACGGGATCGGCCCCGCGCAGGACATCCAGGCGGGCAAGCACCGGCGCGCTGTCGTTGCGGAAACGGGCCAGCTGCTGTGCGGCGAGGGGCGGCGCATCCGGCAGGGCGACGGTCAGGGGGTTGCGGTGGGCGCCGGCCACGCGGAACTCGTAATGGAGGTGAGGCCCCGTGGCGATGCCGGTGGCGCCGACGTAGCCGATCACGTCGCCCTGGGCGACGCGGGCCCCCTTGCGCAGCCCAGGGGCGAAGCCCGACAGGTGGCCGTAGACCGTTTCGTGTGCGCCGTGATGGCGCAGGATCACGACGTTGCCGTAGCCGTTCTGCCAGCCGGCGAACTCCACGGTGCCATCGCCCGTCGCCTTGACCCGCGTGCCGACCGGTGCCGCGTAATCGATGCCCCGGTGGGCGCGGACCTCCTTGAGGACGGGGTGGTAGCGGGCGCTGCTGAAGCCCGAGGTGATGCGGGAGAACTCGAGCGGCGAACGGAGAAAGGACTTGCGGACGCTCTTGCCGTCCGGCGTGTAATACCCGCCCCGGCCCTCGCCGTCCTCAAACCAGACGGCGCGGTAGGTTCGTCCGCCATTGACGAATTCCGCGGCGAGAACGCGGCCCGTCCGGACCATGCGGCCTAAGTGATGCGTCGATTCGTAAAGCACCGCGAAGCGGTCGCCCTTGCGCAGATCGCGGTGAAAATCGATGTCGCCGCCGAAGATGTCGGCGAGCGCGGCGGCGACGCCTTCGGGGATGCCGGCTGCGTCGGCGGCGGCGAACAGCGAACTGCGGATTTCCGCGGTCTTCATGACCATCCGGGTTTCCGTGGGCACCGACTGTTCGCTGGCACGGAAGCCGCCGCGTCCGTCGCGCTCGACGACGAGGGCGAGATCCTTGCCCCCGTTGAGCGGGAAGGTGAGCGAAACGAGCTTGCCCTCACCGGTCACCCGGGCCGTGACCGTCTTGCCGGGACTCATTTGCCGGAAGATCACGCCAGCGGCCGGATCGCCGCGCAGGTAGGCTAGGGCCTGGACATCAACGATACCCAAGCGGGAAGTCAGGCTGGCGAACGTGTCGCCGCGTTGCAGGCGTTCCTCGTGCACGAAAATCTCTTCCGCCGCGTCTTCGACACGGGCGAGCGGGGGGGCGAGCCGTTCGACTACCGTCTGCCTGCTCGCTGCGATCTCAAAGGTGCTCGGGGCCGTACCAAAGGCCGCCACCATGCTGAAGAAAGAGACGGAAGCAATGCCCGCAGCCGCGAGCAGATGGCCGGTCCGGAGACCGTGGCTGCGCAGGACTTGCGTTAAGATTCGCATCTTTTCTCCATGCACTGAGGACTCGGCCCGGCGGGAAGGCGGCCGGAGTGTAACAAAAACGCCCTTGCCGTCAATTGTTCCGGGTCAACGGATCGACGGGACGGAACTTCAACATGACCGACATCGAATCCCAGCTGGCGCTCATCAAGCGGGGAGCCGACGAGCTCCTGATCGAGGCCGAACTCGTGGAAAAGCTGAAAAGCGGCCGCCCCTTGCGCGTCAAGGCCGGTTTCGATCCCACGGCGCCCGACCTTCATCTCGGCCACACGGTGCTGATCAACAAGCTCAGGCACTTCCAGGATCTCGGCCATCACATCATGTTCCTGATCGGCGACTTCACGGGCATGATCGGCGACCCGACGGGCAAGAACGCCACCCGCCCGCCGCTCTCCCGGGAGCAGATCCTGGAAAACGCCCGGACCTACCAGCAGCAGGTCTTCAAGATCCTCGATCCGGCAAAGACCGAGATCTGCTTCAACTCGACATGGTTCGAAAATATGGGCGCGGCCGGCATGATCAGGCTCGCGGCCCTGCATACCGTCGCGCGCATGCTCGAGCGCGACGACTTCGCCAAGCGTTATGCCAACGGCCAGCCGATCGCCATTCACGAATTCCTCTATCCGCTCTGCCAGGGCTACGACTCGGTGGCGATGAAGGCCGACGTCGAACTGGGCGGCACCGACCAGAAATTCAATTTGCTCGTCGGCCGCGAGCTGCAGAAACACTACGGCCAGGCGCCCCAGTGCATCCTGATGATGCCCTTGCTCGAGGGGCTGGACGGTGTCAACAAGATGTCGAAGTCGCTTGGCAACTACGTCGGCATCGCCGAGCCGCCAAGGGAAATCTTCGGCAAGCTGATGTCGATTTCGGACGACCTGATGTGGCGCTATTACGATCTCCTGTCGTTCCGCGGCAACGAAGAGATCGCGAGGCTCAAGCGCGAAGTCGCCGAGGGACGCAATCCGCGCGACGTGAAAGTCCTGCTCGCCCAGGAAATCGTCGCCCGCTTCCATTCGCAAAGGGAAGCCGACGAGGCGCTCGCCGATTTCGAGGCGCGTTTCCAGCGCGGCGCCTTGCCGGACGACATGCCCGAGGTCACGGTACCGGCCGGGTCCATCGCTTCGGTACTCAAACTGGCGGGTCTCGTGGCGAGCACTTCAGAGGCCATGCGTCTCATCGACGGCGGCGGCGTCCGTGCCAACGGCGAAAAGGTCTCGGACAAAGGCTTGCAACTGCCGGCGGGCGAATGCATCGTGCTCCAGGTCGGCAAGAGGAAATTCGCGCGCGTCACCCTGACGTGAAAAATTTTCGCCAAAGGTGTTGACCGGTGGGTTTCGGTTTGTATAATTCGCGCCTCTTCGCTGCTGGGGCGCAACAAAACAGCAGCAGTTCTTTAACAACCGAACAGCCGATAGGTGTAGGTGCTTGTTGGGTTTTGGGTAGTGGTTGTCGTACCGGGAGGTATGGCCGGGTGCTTGAGTGCTGCTGGGTGACTGGTGGTGCTGGGTATCTGCGGGATTGCTTCTGGGGTGACTGGGAGTGGATTTCGGGCTGCTACCCTGAGCGAGAAGATAGAGACGAGCGCTTGCACGGAAGGAAAAGCCAGATGCGAATCTGGTTTTGAGATTCGTTTGAGTGCGAAGAGAGATTGAACTGAAGAGTTTGATCCTGGCTCAGATTGAACGCTGGCGGAATGCTTTACACATGCAAGTCGGGCGGCAGCGCGGGGGCAACCCTGGCGGCGAGCGGCGAACGGGTGAGTAATGCATCGGAACGTACCCAGTCATGGGGGATAACCATCCGAAAGGATGGCTAATACCGCATACGCCCTGAGGGGGAAAGCGGGGGATCGCAAGACCTCGCGTGATTGGAGCGGCCGA
>CAZGYD010000091.1:0-6404 GCA_964530115.1 uncultured Rhodocyclaceae bacterium
CGAGATTCGCCTTAGTCTCGTGGGCTCGGAGATGGGTATGAGAGGCAGCGGGCAGGTCGGGCTTCAGCGGCCGGTCGCGCGTGGCGAGGAAGGCGAGCGCCGCGGCGATCTGGCGCGTCGCCAGGTTCTGCTCGTTTTCCAGGCGGCGGATCACGTCGTAGAAGTGGTCGAGGTTCTCGCCCGCGAGCGTGTCGAGGATCTGCTGCCGGAACTGCGCCTCTCGGCGTTCGGCGACTTCGCCGGCGGTGGGCAGCGAGATCGGCTCGATCTTCTGCCGCGTCGCCTGTTCGATGGCCTTGAGCATGCGCATCTCGCGCGGGGCGACGAACAGGATCGCCGTGCCGGTGCGCCCGGCGCGGCCCGTGCGGCCGATGCGGTGGATGTAGGCCTCGGCGTCGTAGGGGATGTCGTAGTTGATCACGTGGGTGATGCGCGGCACGTCGAGCCCGCGCGCAGCGACGTCGGTGGCGACGACGATGTCGAGATCGCCGTTCTTCAGCCGCTCGATGACCTGCTCGCGCAGGCCCTGGGTCATGTCGCCGTGGAGCGCCGCGGCTTCGAGGCCGCGCGCTTCCAGCTTCTCGGCGAGCTCGACGGTGGCGAGCTTGGTGCGCACGAAAACGATCGCTGCGTCGAGATCCTCCTCGACCTCGACGAGGCGCGTCAGCGCGTCGAGCTTGTCGGTGCCACGCACCGCCCAGTAGCGCTGGCGGATGGCGGGCGCGGTGGCCGTCGCGGCCTGGATGCGGATCTGCTCCGGCTCGCGCAGGTAGCGTTTGGCGATGCGCCGGATCGGTTCGGGCATGGTCGCCGAAAAGAGCGCGCTCTGGCGCGCGGCCGGGGTGTGCTCGAGGATCCACTCGACATCGTCGATGAAGCCCATGCGCAGCATCTCGTCGGCTTCGTCGAGCACCAGCGTCTTCAGCGCCTCGAGGTTGAGGCTCTTGCGCTCGAGGTGGTCCATGATCCGCCCCGGCGTGCCGACGATGACCTGCGGACCGCGCGAGAGCGCGCGCAGCTGCACGACCATGCTCTGGCCGCCGTAGAGCGGCAGGACGTGGAAACCCGGCAGGTGGTGGGCGTATTTCTGGAAGGCCTCGGCGACCTGGATCGCCAGTTCGCGCGTCGGCGCGAGCACCAGCGCCTGGGGCGCCTTGAGCGCGGGATCGAGGCGGGCGAGGACGGGCAGGGCGAAGGCCGCGGTCTTGCCGGTGCCGGTCTGGGCTTCGCCGAGCAGGTCGCGGCCCTCGAGGAGCACGGGAATGCAGGCCGCCTGGATAGGCGAGGGTGTCTCGTAGCCGACCTCGGCGAGCGCGGAAAGGAGAAAGGGCGGCAGTTCCAGTGCCGCGAAGGAATCGGGAAACTCAGTCATGGTGACCCGCCGGGCGGCGGGGTGAAGGAAAGCGGCAACGCCGCGGGCAGGCATTATCGCAGACGGGCATGATCCTAGAAACCCCGGTTGACCACTCCACACCCTGATGAATTGCTCATGGATAGTGGCTTTCCCGGCAGTCAAGACGCTCGCCTGTCGGGTGCCGCGTTACGCACCCCCTGGCACGCCCCGGCGGCCGTCTGGCTTTGTCGCTCCTTCTTGCAGGCATGAGCCTGCCGCGTCGTCGCTTCGCGCCAGCCGCCCGCCCGGCCGCACCAGCGGGCGCGTCCAACCGGGGTTTCTAGGATAATGCGCGTCCATGAAGATCCTCGACGAACTCAAGCTGCGCGTGCGCGCCGCCAGCGGCCCCGACGGCATGGCCGACTATTTCCACATCCTGCTCATGGAGGGCGGGCTCAGGAAGGTGATCGAAATCATCGAAGCACACCCGGAACTGCTCGCCGACCTGCTGCCGATCGTCGCCAACCCGGAAGCGAGCCTCAACGTCAGTCTCGGCGCCTCGGCGGTCTTCGAGCGCTTCGCCGGCAGGGAGCCGCTGCGCGTGCTGGTGCCGAAACTGGGCAGGCTCTCCGAGCACGCCGATGCGCGCGTGCGCGCGGACGCCTGCCACTATCTCGGCCTCTCGCGCTCGCCGCTGGCGCGCGCCTTCCTCGAGGCGCGGCTCGCGGACGAGAACGCCGAGGTGCGCGAGATCGCGCAGGAGAGCCTCGACGAACTGGATGAATGACAAGGAGGAGACGGCAATGAACGAAATCGAAAGCCTCGGCCGGCAGTTCGGCATCCCCGGCAAGCTGGACTTCGGCACGGTCGGCGAACTCGCCGTCGCGCGGGTGAAGACCCCTTTCGCCACGGCGAGCGTCGCCCTGCAGGGCGCGCACGTGCTCGACTGGCGGCCGAAACGCCAGGAGCCGGTGATCTGGGTCTCGAAGGCGGCGAAGTTCGCCGCCGGCAAGTCCATCCGCGGCGGCGTGCCGGTCTGCTGGCCGTGGTTCGGGCCGCACAGGGACAATCCCCAGTTCCCGGGCCACGGCTTCGCGCGCACCGTGCCCTGGGCGCTGGTGGCGAGCA
Organism: uncultured Rhodocyclaceae bacterium; assembly: GCA_964530115.1. Taxonomy (GTDB): domain Bacteria; phylum Pseudomonadota; class Gammaproteobacteria; order Burkholderiales; family Rhodocyclaceae; genus Fen-999. Next base: position 2,462 of record CAZGYD010000091.1, read on the forward strand.
AGGAACTGCCGGACGGCCGGATCCGGCTGGAGTTCGAACTGGTGCGCACGGAGGCGACCCGCGCCCAGTGGCCGCACAGCTCGGTCGTGCGCAACATCGTCACCATCGGCGAGGAACTGGAAGTAGAACTGGCGACGACCAACACCGGCAAGGCGCCGTTCGAACTCGGCCAGGCGCTGCACACCTATTTCGTCGTCGGCGACGTGCGCCGGATCGAGGTGGCGGGCCTCGAAGGCTGCGACTATCTCGACAAGGTCGACGGCGGCCGGCGCAAGCGTGAGGCGGGCCGCGTGACCTTCACGCAGGAAACCGACCGCATCTATCTCGGCACCCACGGCGCCAGCGGCATCCTCGATCCGGTGCTCGACCGGACGATCCTGATCACCAGCACCGGCAGCCGCTCGACCGTGGTCTGGAATCCGTGGGCCGAAAAGGCCGAGAAGATGGGCGATTTCGGCGACGAAGGGCCCTGGCGCATGGTCTGCGTCGAAACGGCCAACGCCGCGGAGGACACGATCACGCTGCGCGCAGGCGAGACTCACCGCCTCGTCGCCCAGTACCGCGTGCTGCCCGCCCGCTGAGCGGCCGGATGGCGATCCAGTGGTTCCCCGGCCACATGGCCTCGGCGCGCCGGAAGGCCGCCGAGACGATGGCCCAGGTGGATGTGGTCATCGAGCTCGTCGATGCGCGCTGCCCCGAGGCGAGCAGCAACCCGATGATTCGGGAGTTGCGGCTCGCCCGCCAGCGGCCCTGCCTCAAGGTGCTCAACAAGGCCGATCTCGCCGACCCGGAGGCGACGCGGGCCTGGCTCGGCCATTACGCGCGTGAGCCGGGGGTCCGGGCCGTGGCGATCTCCTGCAAGAAGCCGGGCGAGGCGGCGAAGCTGCCGGCGCTCTGCCAGGAACTGGCGCCGCATCGCAACGACGGCACCAAGCCGCTGCGGATGATGGTGATGGGCATCCCCAACGTCGGCAAGTCGACGCTCCTCAACGCCCTGGTGAAGCGGCGCATCGCCGCCGTGGGCGACGAGCCCGCGGTGACCCGGCAGCAGCAGCGCATCGATCTCTCGCCGCGGCAGGTGGTCTTCGACACACCGGGGCTGATGTGGCCGAAGATCGAGCACGATGCCGACGGCTACATGCTCGCGGCCTGCCACGCCATCGGCGTCAACGCCGTGATCGAGGAAGAGGTGGCGACCTTTCTTGCCGGCTTGCTCCTCGAACGCTATCCCGGCGCTCTGGCGGCTCGCTATGGCCTTCCTGCCGAAGGGATCGACGCGGCCGGCGTGATCGGGGGCATCGCCCGCCGGCGCGGGTGCCTGCAGAAGGGCGGCGAGCCCGACCGGGAGAAGGCCTCGCTCGTGCTGCTCGCCGATTTCCGCAGCGGCGCGCTCGGGCGCCTCAGCCTCGAGACGCCGGCATCGCGTGCGGAGATGCTCGCGACCGAGGCTACTCGACGATCTTGTTGATCGGCAGCTCGATGATGCCGCGGGCGCCGGCGGCGTAGAGCTTCGGGATCAGCTCGCGCACCTGTTTTTCCTGGACGACCGTCGACATTTCGACCCAGTCCGGATCGGCGAGCGTCGAGACGGTCGGCGTGCCGAGCGCCGGCAGGATGCCGAGCACCGCGTCGACATTCTGGCGCGGCACGTTCATCGACAAGAGCACGCGCGTCGCGGCGGCGATGGCGCCCTTGAGCATCATGAGCAGCCGATCGATCTTGTCGCGTTTCCAGGCATCGGCGAGGGAGGCATGGTTGGCGATGAAGCGCGGGGTGCTCTCGAGCACGACGTGCATGACGCGCAGCTGGTTGGCCCGCAGCGACGAGCCGGTCTCCGAGACGTCGACGATGGCGTCGGCGAGGATGGGCGGCTTCACTTCGGTCGCGCCCCAGGAAAATTCGACGTCCGCCTGCACGCCGTGTTCGGCGAGGAAGCGGCGGGTCATGCCCACCGCCTCGGTGGCGATGCGCCGGCCCTGCAGGTCGGCGACGGTGCGGAAGGGCGAATCCTCCTTGGCGGCCATGACCCAGCGGACGATGCCGTAGTTCGGCCACGGCGCGCGCAGATCGGCGAGTTCGGCGACGTCGGCGCCGGTTTCGAGGATCCAGTCGAGCCCGGTGATCGCGCAGTCGAGGATGCCCTGGCCGACGTAGCGGGCCATTTCCTGCGGCCGGATGAGGATGCACTGGATCTCGGGATCGTCGATCTCCGGATAGTAGGAGCGGCCGGAGATGCGCAGGTCGTAACCGGCGCGTTCGAAGAGGCGCTGCGTGGTTTCCTGCAGGCTGCCCTTGGGGATGCCCAGACGCAGGCGGGGCGGGGCGTCGGTGGTCATGGTTTCGCTTCCGTGGCTTTCAGGGGATCGCGCAGGCGGGCGAAGTCGCGCGGGGCGACGTATTGCAGCACCTCCTTGCCCTCGGTGTCGAGGACGACGTCGAGGCCGCGATCGGGGTAGAGGAAATGCTCGGCGTTGGCGCCGGCGCGGATGCGCTCGGCCGGCTGGCCGAAGCGCTCGACGATCATCGTCTCGTCGAGATTGACCGAGGGGATGAAGGCGAGCGATCCAAGCGGGCTCGCCAGTGCGGCCGCCCGGTCCTGTTCGGCGAGCCGGTACTTCTTCGTGGCGCTCTTCATGTACTCGAACTTCGGTGATCGGGCGAGCATCGCGGCGATGGTCTCTTTGTCGAGTCCGGCGGTGGCGACGAGCTTGCCGGTGATCGGCCCGGCCTCGGCGGGGTCGAAATAGGCTTCGAGCGAGCCGGTTTCGCCGGGCGCGGCGACGATGGCGAGTTCCGCGTCCCGGCCGAAGCGCGCGAGCGCATCCGCGAGGGTGCTCGTGCCGAGGGTGAGGCCGAAGACGCGGCTGCTGCCGTCCGGGAGTACCTCGATCTGCCAGGGCAGGCCCTCGACGGGGGCGCCACCCCGGTCGGCCGGTTTCGGCAGGAGCAGCGGCAGGATCAGGACGACGGCGACGACGACGGCGAGGGCGATCAGGAACTTCTTCATGATGCAGGGCAGCAGGTCGAGGCCGCCGAGTCTATCCGAAACGATGCCTTCGCTGGCGTGTTACCGCGGCTGAGTTTCGTTGCGGTCAACCCGCGCGGGGGCTGCCTCGTTGATCGAGCCACGCGGCGGCTGTTCGCCGGACACGGAGCACGACGATGGGCAGGATCTGCGATGAATCCTACGAGGTTTTCCTCGATTCTCTCAAGGAGGCGGGCATCGCCATCGACAACGAGGAGGAGCTGCGAGCGAGGCTCGCCGAGGTCGGCCGCTGGCGCTATGCCTTCGCCACGCTGGCCGCCAATGGCGGCACGCTGGGCATCCGCTTCGTGAACCGGCGCGAAGGCGCCAACGACGCCGAGATCTGGAACACGCTCGCCCGCTTCGATTTCCCGGCGCCGCTCCAGGCGGCCTTTGCCGCCAGCCTGAAGACGGAGCACTGAGCGCCCGGGTCGCCGCGTCCGCTATCGGCTGATCGGCTTGTAGCGCAGCCGGCGCGGGCGGGCGCCTTCCTCGCCGAGCCGCTTCTTCTTGTCCTCCTCGTATTCGTGGTAGTTGCCGGCGAAGAAGAACCATTGCGAGTCGCCCTCGCAGGCGAGGATGTGAGTGGCGATGCGGTCGAGGAACCAGCGGTCGTGGCTGATCACCAGCACGCAGCCGGCGAATTCCAGCAGGGCGTCTTCCAGCGCGCGCAGGGTCTCCACGTCGAGGTCGTTGGAGGGTTCGTCCAGCAGCAGCACGTTGCCGCCCTGGATCAGGGTCTTGGCCAGGTGCAGCCGGCCGCGTTCGCCGCCGGACAGGTTGCCGACGATCTTGCCCTGGTCGGCGCCCTTGAAGTTGAAGCGGCCCAGATAGGCGCGGGCGGGCATTTCGAAGCGGCCGACGGTGAGGATGTCGCGGCCCTCGGCGACGGCGTCGAACACGGTCTTGTCGTCCGGC
>CAZGYD010000092.1:0-1084 GCA_964530115.1 uncultured Rhodocyclaceae bacterium
CCCCCGACCGGCGCGGAAAGCGGCTGCGGCGGACGAGGAACCCGAAACCCTGCGAGCCCGCGACGGGGCCGAAGGGCGAAACGAAGCACGGCGGGGCGAGACTCGCGAGAGCCGCCCCACGGAGCGCCACCCCGACGGCCGAGACGGAGCCCGAAAGTCGGCGCTGGCGAGACGGCGACAAGGGACAGAAAGCGCGGACATAAACGGAACGGCCTAACGTTTGAATTCACCGGCCTGCGCGGCTTTATGCGCAGGTCCGGTGGAATGATGGGTTGGGCCTTGGCGTGGCAGCAGCACGATTTGAACTCAAAGGCGATCAACGACAGCCAAGGGAATGCTATGGATCATTAGGCAATGAGGACGGCTCGTTGGCCTTACAGCCAGAATATCGGTCAGGCTCTCGGACGTTGTTTTTGACCGGGTGCCCTTCCCTTGATTGGCGGCTTTGACGTGATCGAGTGCTCTTTCTTTAGCTTGTTTTTCGCTCGAAGCCGTGACAACGAACTCACGGACACTTTCATCGCCTTTTGTGTGGACGTAAACCCTGAATAGTTTTTCCATTTCAATGCTCCAGTGATGAGTGAAGATCGTGACGCTGAAGAAAATCGGCGCTGGCGAGACGGCACGAAGGAGCGAAAAGGGCAAGCATGGACGGAAACAGCCTAACGTTCAAGCTCAGGGGCGCGAGCCTGCGCAGCAGGCGAAGCGTCCCTCTGGAGCGCAGTGTTAGGCGCTGAAGCTCGCAAGAGCGCCAAGGCCCGAAACCCCCGCCCGGCGCGGAATGCGGCTGCGGCGGGCGAGGAACCCGAAACCCTGCGAGCCCGCGCCGGGGCCGAAGGGCGAAACGGAGACCGGCAGGGCGAGACTGCCGGCGAACGTCCCACGGAGCACCACTTGCACGAAGCATGGAACTCTTCAGCGGCACGAGGCGAGACTGCCGGTGACCGTCCAACGGCGCACCCCCCCGACGACCGAGACGGAGCTGGAAAGTCGGCGCTTGCCAGACGTCCCGGAGGAGCGAAAAGGGGAGCCATTGCAGTAAACGGCCGAACGGCAAACCGACGCGGAGGCGGGCGTGGGCACG
>CAZGYD010000093.1:0-6313 GCA_964530115.1 uncultured Rhodocyclaceae bacterium
GTGACGTTGTCAGGGAAAGTGACGCCGCCGGCCAGATAGCCCCGGGCCTCGCCCCAGCGCACTTCGTGACCGGCACGTGAGTTGGTGTCTTTGCCATCGAGCCGCGTGGCACGCACTTCGTACCGCCCTGCAGCAACGGGATAACGGTAGGTGCGCCGCTGTGGCGTGGTGGTGGCAGCGGTCAGACTCTCACTGCCCAGCGTGAACCAGTCGTCCAGCGCGTCCCCCTCGGCATCGATGACCCGGGCTTCGACCTTCCAGCTGGCACTGCGGCTGTCCAGGCCACCAGCGTCATTGGCGTAATACAGCCCGCGCGGCAGCAGGATGTCGATGCCGATGTGGGTGACCTCACTGTCAGCCGGGTTGATGGCAAAGCCCCCGGTCCAGGTGCCAGCCAGCAGTTCCTGCCCGGCGACTTCGGGGGCAGTTACCACATCCGGATTGAAGAGCGTGACCGCGCTGCCCGGTGGCACGATCTGGTAAGTGACCTCCTCAAACGAGGCAATCGGCGTGTCCTCGATGCGAATCTGCTCGATGTCGTACTCACCCAGGCCGATGCAATGCAGTTGGTGAAGGAACTGTTCATTCCCCTGGTATTCGCCATAGGGCGTGGCAGCCAAATCCGGATAGACCAGATGGCGACCGTAGACGACCGGGATGGGTTGGGCCAGCCGCGCATAGTTGCCCTGGCCTTGCAGGCTGTAGGTGGGCGACGGCTGCGCCAAACTCCCGCCCGAGCCGGCAAATGACGGCATGTTGGGCGTCGGCAGCGGCACCAGGGCGCTGACCAGTGCAGAACCCGCCGTCATGATGATGGCCGAACCAACGGCTGTGGCCAGATTGCCGCTAAAGCCCAGGCTCGATCCCAAGGGTCCGCCATAGACGGTGGCGACCACCATCACCGCGATCATCAGAACCGTACGCAACGGGTTCTTGCCACCGCCTCCACCTCCCCCGCCCTGCGGCAGGGTGATGAAGAGCACCACACCATCGATGGGCGTGACCGCCCAATCGGCACGCAGCACAGGACTACCGTTCTTGATGCAGACGGTGGGTTGGTCGAATTCGGCAATACCCTGGTTGTCCAGCCACTGGCGGATGGTCTGGCCGGGGTGGGCCACCATCACTTCGCGCTGGGCGGGCTGGAAGGGGTTGCGCAGCAGGACAACCATGGCCCCCACGCTCCCTGCGGTCGCTGCCCCCCGAGGGGGCGCAATGCCCGCCTTGGGGCGGCCCAGCGACGGACATTCTGCACTTTGCTCGGCGTGAATCACGTGCTCTCCACAAATCGGTAATAGCCCTCGACCCGCCAGCCGTGCAGCAGGAGTTCGGGCAGCTTCTGGAACACGACACCGGCGTCCTTGACCGCGTGAAGCACGCCACCGCCGTCGACCGCGAGCCACACGCCCACATGCACCGGGTGGCGGGATTGGCGCAGCAGCACGGCATCGCCCTCAATCGGGCTTGTGACGGTTTTCCAGCGCTGTCGCTCGGGATGATCACGGAAGGTGGTCATCACGGTGCGCAGGTCGTTGGGGTCCACCGGGATTTCGGGCAGGTCTCGGCCAAAGTGCTCGCGCTGGATGGCCAGGAACAGGCCCCAGCAATCGAACGCGTTCGGGCCACGTGCACCGGCGTGCCAGGGCCGACCGATGCACTCGGCCGCCCAATGGGGTGTCGGGCTCATCGGGTCAAGCCCGGGAAGGTCTTGGCGGTGTAGCTGATGCCAGGGAAGGCCTTGTTGCCTACATCCAGCATGCGGGCACGGCCCGTCACCCGAAAGATGTCGGCCTCCACTTCCGTGAGTACCAAGTGGATGGGCGGGTCCATCTGCGGCCCTTCCAGATCGGTCGAGAGGTAAGGCCGGTAGGTCACCTCGATCACCGACTGCGACTCGGCGGCCGCGTCCAGATGTCGGACGATTTCGCGTGAGACGTTGTCGAGTGTCACAGTGATTTCTGGCACGGGCATGGTGTCGACGGGCGGCAAATCCAGCTCAAAGCCCATGGCCACGAATTGCACGCGCTCGCCGGCTTGCAGCGGGGCTTGCGATTCCAGCCGAGCCCACAAATCACCCGTGTCGCGCACCACCCGAATGGCAACTGGCTGGCCTGCGTCATCCACGAATGCCAGGTGCCGCAATTCGAGTGTGTGCAAGATGATTTGCTCGGATGGAGCGCTGGCGTAAGCCTCCTTGATGGCTTCAGATAAAGCGGCGTTGGGCATGCTCAGAACACCACCGGATAAGGCACGAAGCTCGCCTCGTCATCGTCTTCAGGCAATTGCGACTCGCCCGCATAGCCCGACTGCAGCAATTGCCCGTCGTCAAGCAGAAACCCCGTGCCTTGCTCGGAGCTGTAGCCGTAACTGCACACATCGACGACTTTTCGGTGGGCAATCGGGACGAGTTCCGGCAAGCTGCGACTGGTCACATCGCCCAGGCCCAGTGCGCCGTTGCCGTTGTAGCCACAGGCGTAGACACTGCCTGCTTGGGTCAGGAACAAGGCGTAGTTGAACGAGGCCGATCCGCCGCAGACGATTTTGACGATGGTGCGCGGCAAGGCGGCAACCTCGGTGAAACTGAGCACATCGGTGGTGATGCCCAGCCCGAGGTTGCCGTGGTTGTTGCGCCCGCTGGCCCACACCGAGCCGTCGTGCTTGATGACGAAGGCCTGCGGGTTGGCACCAGCGCCGGTGAAGACGTCGCGCACGTTCGTGGCGACCAGCACCACGCCCGTGACCGTGGTGGCCCCGGTGCCACCGACACCGTTTTCTGGGGTGCCCCAGTAGTAGAGGTTGTGATCGACGTCGATGGCAAAGCACCCCTTGTAGGCGGCCACCACGTCGCGCAGCACGATGCCGTTGTTGGCAAAGTGCGGCACCAGCAGCGGTATGTTGTTCTGCGCGGTCACGCCATTGCCGAGTTGCTGCTCGGCGTTGTAGCCCCAGGCGTAGAGCTGGCCTGCGGCGTTGAGGGCGTAGTAGGTGGAGTAGCGCTCCCTGCCACCGGCGATCTTGACGATGTCGCTCAAGAGCGGCACTTCAATCAGCTGGTTGCGGTTGGCGGTATCACCCACCCCCACCTGACCGTACGCGTTGTAGCCGCAGGCGTGGACCTTGCCGTCTGCAGTGCGCACCAGCGTCGATGGATAGCCCTCGGTGCTCAGCAGGCTGGCGACCTCCACCACCTGACGGCCGTAGACCGAGTTGGCCGGGTTGTCCGAGGCGCAATAAGGCACGGTGCTGGCCACCGTGGTCCCGTTGCCCGAGGCCCCGTAGCCGTCCGTGCCCCAGGTCCAGAGCTTGCCGTCGACATCGATCGCCCAGCTCAGGCTGCTGTAGGCGAGATAAAGTTTTTCGATAGGGGCGGCACCGAAGGGGAAGGCGGCCCGCGAAGGGTAAGAGCGATCGGCGGCATTGGCGCCCGTGCCGTGCATGTAGGCGCCGTTGTCACCCCAGAATCGCACCGAGCCGTCTTCCATGACGCAGGCCCCTTTGCGGTAAGAGGTGTTCACGCCCTGCGGCAGGGCCTTGACGCGCACGCCCGAGCGGCTTTCCACCGCGCCCCAGGTGGGCAGGCCACTGGCCAGGTCGATTTTGAGGACCTGCCCGGACTGCCCGGGGCTCAGGGCCGCGAGCTGCTGGCCGTCAAAGTAGATGAGGTCACCTGCCGTGCCAGCCACGTTCAGGCTGCCTTGCGCAAAGAGCTGCCAAACTGCCGCATCGCTGCCAGGCAGGACCCCGAGCGTGCCATCGACCAGGCACACCCAGCTGTCGCCCTGATGGCTGACCACGTCCTGGCGCGCATAGGCGGCGCCCTCGGCATACGGACCTCGCCAACTGAAGGCGATCTTGCCCAATGAAACGGTACCCATGTTTGGCTCCAGAGAGAGTGTGTGTTTGATTGAGAATCGACGTTCAGAAACGAACGTCAGAAGCGGATGATTGAGGGGCTGAAGCAGTGATCGCCATCGTCGTCACCGCACTGGTTGCCCGCGCCCCAGGACAGGACTTGCCCACGGTCGTTGAGGGCGTGCACGGCGGCATTCACATCGCCCGCGCCATAGCCCACATAGCCCGAGAGGCTGAAGTCGATGAGGGGGCGCTCGCTGAGCACAAACCCAGTCGCGGGCCCCTCGGTGGCCACACCCGTGCCGTGCAGGCCGAGTTCATTGCGGCCCCAGACCACCAATCTGCCATCACCGCGCAAGGCCAGCCCCAGGCTGCCGTAGCGCCCCGCCGTGGCGCGCAACTTGGTCACCCCCGTCAAATGCTCGCCGCCGATGGGCAGCCAGGTCGTGGTGTTGCCCGCGTCCGAGGCAAAGCCGTAGCCGCTGTAGCCGCGACCCATGACGCGGCCGTCCTGCATCAGGGCAATGCCCCGCAGATAGCCACCGTTGGCGAAGTAGGCATCGGCCACGCCGGTCAGCAGCGGGTTGTCGACCAGCGACTGGGCGTAGCCGGCCGTGGTTCCCATGCCGGTGTTGTCCGGGGTGCTGTGCTGGACGTACAGATTGCCGGACTCGGTGATCAAGCCATGCACGCGCCGGTAGTCCAGGGCGGCACCGGCCGCATCGAAGTTGCGCAACTCGCTGCTGATGACCTTGCGCACCCGCTGCCCGCCCAGATCCAGGCGCAGGTGACGTGGCGGGGTGTCGCCCCCCAGGAAGGCCGCGCCCGACTGACCACTGGCCCAACAGTTGCCGTCGTAGTCGATCAAGTGACTGGCCGCATAGTAAGCGCCGTTGAGGTAGGCGGCCTTGATCGGCACGTCTTGGGTGAACGGCACCAAGGTGGCCACATTGGTGTTGGACGAACTCGCCAGCCCCAGGCTGTTGTAGCGGTTGTGCCCCCAGGCGTAGACGCGCCCCTGATCGTCCAGTGCCATGGCCTGGTAGTACGCGTAGAAATCGCTGCCCAGAAACAGGTCCACAATGCGGGTGGTCTCCGCAATATCGCAGCGCCCATTGAGGCGGCGCGGCACGGGGGCCGCCCCTGTGACGCCGTCGCCGGAACACAGATTGCCGGTGTTGTCACCGGAGAACCACAACCCGCCCTCGGCATCGATGTAATACGTGTTGGCCCGATTGGCTAGCACCTTGACGATGCGCGGCGTCCCCGACGGGAAGGCCACACGGGCCGGGAAGGTTCGGTAGATGTCGGCCGTGCTGCCCTCGCCGAGCTGGCCGTTGATGGCGCGCCCCCAGCCACGCACCGAACCGTCGGTCATCACCGCCATCATGTGGTAGTTGCTCGGCATGTAATGCGCACCGCTGTCCTGCAGGGTTTGCATGAGGGACACCGCCACCGTGCCGTTGCGATCCTGCGGAAAGCGGAATTCGATCCCACCCTGATCGTTGGCATGCAGCACCATGCCGCCAAAGCCACCGACCGACACCCCGCCGGTGAGCAAGTGACCCTTGAGCACCGCATCCTGCTGGCCCAGCGCAAAGGGCTGCGGCTGGCCGTGGCGCATCACCCAGGCGCCACCTTCCTTGAAGACCACGTCCCCATCCCGATAGCTGAGAAACGGCGAGTAGAGGCCACGCCAGCGGTAGCCGAGCGCTGAGAGGTCGAGCGTCATGCCGCCACCTCCAGCGCCGTCCCCAGATTCATGACCAGGGCGTTGTTTTCAACGGCAAAGTGCACGCCCTCGGTCACGGTCCAGGCGTCGAATGCGTCCACTTCAAAGTTCTGATCGCGCCCCTCGGTCAGCAACAACTCACTGCCATCGCCCGATAAGGCAAAGCCGTAGAAACGGGGCGAGGCCACGGTAGGCACGAGCTCGTAGCCCGACGCATCGGCCTTGACCCGCAACAGCATGCCCTGTGCGCCTGTCAGCGCATCGGGCAGGCCTACCGCGAGCAGCCGGGCAATGACCTGCTGCAGCACGGCTTCGGCGTCGACCAGGATCTGGTTGCCGCTGGACTGCACCAGATTCAATACGGCGGTGGTGTCCGCCACGCCTTGGTCGGCCGAGGCCTGGGCTCGGTCGGCTTCGCTGGCCGCGAGTTCGGCCGAGGTAAGCGCGTCTTGGGCAGCGGTCTGGCTCTGGGCCAACAGACTGTCGGTGGCGAGGTTGATGCGGGCATCGGCATCCGCCAGCAGCTTGGCCACGGTGGCGACATCACCACCCTCGGTGGTCACGGTCTGAGAGCGTGAGAGTTTTTTTCCACCTCTCTGACTTGGCATTCGAGTCGCGTATATTTTGGCCATGACGACACCTACTGATCGAGAAACTGCGGCCGAGGAGGTTGGCTTGTTCGCGGACCTGCCGAATCCGAGTCTTGCGCAGGTACAGCAAGCCCAAGAG
>CAZGYD010000094.1:0-23315 GCA_964530115.1 uncultured Rhodocyclaceae bacterium
CTTGCGAGCAGCTCCCTGCGACATCGGTCGCAGGGAGCTGCTCGCAAGACACGGGCTGGCCTGGGACAATCACATCGTGGCCGTATGATCCTGCAACGCACGCCTGCGCGGCCATCTGAAACCTGAAGTTCCGGGCACTGGCGGCCGGGGAGATGATTTTTCTGGTCCGATCGTCAACCAGGGTGTAAACCGACAACCGGACTGTCAACCACAACCGGACTGTCAACCAAAGAAGATCGGAGCCGTCCCGTGAGTGAGGGGATGTCGAATGCGCCGGGGTATTACGCCCTTGCGCAGGCGCACTTCAATCCTGTCGCCGCGATGTCCAAGTACGTCGATCAGATCCAGGATCGTCTGCGGCGCGAGGGATACCCATTGTTCGAGCCGCAACAGATCACGCACCTGGTTGTGCCGAGTCCTGGCCAGGCGCAGCAAGCAGAGCCGCAGATTACGCAGGTGCATCAGTGGCTCATCACGCGTAGCGACCGCACGGCCGGGTTCATTCTGGCGCCGTCGGCCATCACGTACCACACGACCCACTACGACACGCACAAAGAGTTCATCCCCGAACTGCTGCGCGGCCTCGCGGCTGTGCATGAGGCGGTCGTCCTTGACCACGTCAGCCGGTTGGGCCTTCGCTACCTGGATGCCGTGTTACCTCACGCCGGCGAGAGCGTGGAGCAGTACCTTGTTGGCGGGTTGCATGGGATCGAGTTCGATGCGCAGCCACTTTACAGACTGACGGAATCGGTCTTTAAGACGGAAATTGGCCCGCTGGTCCAGATGGGGACGCTCGTGGCTCGGGTGCATAGGATGACCGCGCCCTTGGGGTTCCCGCCGGACATGCAGCCCAGCGGCTTGATGATCAATCCGAAGTTCGATGTGAAGGAATCCCGAGCGCATGCGGTCATTGATACCGATCACTTCGTCGAAGGCCGCATGCCGATCGACATGGACAGGCTAGGTGAACAGCTGCTCTCGCTGCATGGAACCATCAAATCCGTCTTCCACGCAACGACGACGGATCACGCACGCGGCGCGTGGGCCTGAACCGAGTAAGGCAAACGCCATGTACACAGCAACACTCCGTTCCCCGCGACCGATGCCGTTCAACGCGCCGATCGGGGCTGCCGCCACCGCTGCGCTGATCGGCTCGGCTCTTGTCATTGGCGGCACTGGCAGTGTTTTCGACCTCTCCCGCGCCAGCGACTGGCGCAGGATGGTGGAAGCGCGCGTGCCCTTTCATGTCGATGTGGGGGGTGCTGACGAGAGCCAGGAACAGCGACCGGATCTGCGATCTGCATCTAACCACCTTGCCAACATCCGGCAAGTGTTGAATCCGGCCATCGCCGATCTGGCCACTGTGTTCGGCGTATCGCGGCAGGCGATCTACAAGTGGATTGGCGGAGAAGCGACACCGAAGCCAGACAAGTTCGAGCGGATTCGTACCCTCAGCCATGTCGCCGACGCGTTCCGCGACGCCGGCATCGCGCGCGCATCTTCCATGCTGAAGATGAAGGCGTTTGCAGGCCGGTCTTTGCTGGACCTCGCTGCTGCCGGTCAGCTTTTGCCGTCGCACATCCAAGCGCTGATCACCGAAGCCAAGGCGATGGACGCGGCTTACGATCGATCAGGTTTGGCAAAGTCGAAAGCGAAGCCATCGGACGATTGGCGTACCGAGATATCCATACCCGGGTCCCCCGAGCGATAGGCCGGGGGGCGATGGATGCTGGCGCGCGACACGGACTGGCGACAGGGTGATCTTCTAACTTGCGAGGCCGCTGCTGCATTGAGCTTGGTCGGCGCGACCGACCAAGGACATCGCGCAATCGTCATCACCCATGACTGCGACTTGCCGCATGAAAGCGAGCACTGCGTCGAGGTCATCGTCGCCGAGTTGGTTGTCAAGGACCCCAAGCCTGACCCGCAGCTCTCCTACGCCAAGAACCCGCGACGACTCCACCTCGCCTACGAGGGAATCAACGCTGCGCCGTTGATTCTTGAGCTCCGGCAGGGAGATCGTCGCAGCGTGCCGAAAAGTGACTTCGCTGCGCACGCTGCCAAAGACTACAGCCTCGCGCTGCCGGTTGACGCGAAGCGTGCTCTGAAGCAGTGGCTTGCCGCGCGATACGGTCGCCCGGCCTTCCCCAATGCTTTCGAGGAGCGGCTGCGCAAGCGCTCGGGCAAGCGCACCATTGAGCAGATGATCGCCAAGATTCTGGAGTCCGATGCCAAGTATCTGGTCGGGCTGTTCTTCGACCTTGGCGAGCTACGACACGCCGAGGCGCATGAGGGCGAGCCCTACGCGCTGTCGATTTCTGTTGTCTACGACGCCAACGAAGGGGGCCCCTACGCAAGGATAGCGGCCGATCGTGTCGCCACGCATCTGCGCGATCTGTTCGAAAACACCTATGGCAAGCCCGACGTGGCCACGGAGATCGAGCTCGACGCTTGCGAGGCCGTGGCAGACACGCGTATGACGCTCGCCGATCTGCGCCGCACCGAGAAATTCGGTCATCTCGCCTTCCAGCACCTCTTGCAGCATTTCCCTCATCAGCGCCTTCATCAGATCACGGTCGCCCGTCACCGCTTCCATCGCCGACAGCTTCGTCTTATGCTTCCTCGTGGTCATGGTTTGCCCTCCCAAGGGATTTAAGGTCGATCTCTCAATCAGCCTCTTACCATGACCACCCGCCCACTTCCAACCCCAGGCGCTTTTGCACATAAGTCAGCACACTACCCTCACGCGGGCTCGTTCTCGCCGATGCAGCGTGTCGCCGCGCGCGACCCCGGCTTCGCACGCTCCGGGTAGCGGTGGAAACTTGGACGGCAGTCGATCGAAGCAGGCTTCTTGCGAAGCCAAGGCTATGGTGAGGAATGGCTTCGGACATCTGCACAACCGCAGAGTATCAGCTCCCGGAAGCGCTTCGTTGCCTTGTTGCCCGCTTGCGGGGGGCCTTGGAAGCCGGGCTCGGCTGCTCGATGAGGCGGCCGGTCACGTACTTGTGCAGAACACTCGCGATGAGCGTTTGGTACGGCATCCCTTCCTCCAGGGCTCTGACCTGAATGTCACTCAGGTCGCCCGAGGATAGGCGGATGTTCACGCGGCGATCCTTGATGGCGGTGGCACGCGCCGCGGCCTTGAACTTCGCGAGCTCCGCCTTGGTCGCCACCGATTTCAATCGGCCTTTTTCGAAGGCGGTCAGAACTTCGAGTTCGTAGTCATCGATCTTCGGCATCCGCGTCACCTCGATTCAAATAGTCCCGGGTCGCCTTGCGGCTGGGGATCAAGGTCTTGAGGAAAAAATGATCCTCCTCTTCGACGAAGGGCACCAGGTAGGCGTAACTGTCGCATTGCACGACGAGAACCCGCTGCCCGGGGTATTTCGCCTGGTTCGGGTGAGCAAGGATATCCAACAGGCCGCCGCCCTCGATGGCGACGACGATACGCTCGAAGGAAGTTCCCAGCTCCGCCTTGAGCATTTCACCTTTCTCCGCGCTCCAGCGAAACGGCTTCATGGGCATATCTTAAGCGACTGTGTGCCTAATGTCACCACAAAACTGGCGTGCGCAGTTCCCGTCCGGTAGACTCCCGTCCATGAATCCAGAATGGTCCTTGCTGCTCGCCTTTGCCGCCGGGCTCGTGTTCGGCGGCGCGGTCGTGTTCCTGTTGCTGCGGGCGCGCTCGCGCGAGGCGGAAGCGGAGCGGCTGCGGCTCACGGATGCCTTCAAGGCGCTCTCCGCCGATGCGCTCGAGCGCAACAACCAGCGCTTCCTCGAACTCGCGCGGCTGGCCTTGGAGCGCCAGCAGGCCGAGGCCGCGGGCGAGCTGGAAAAGCGTCAGCAGGCGATCGGCGAGTTGGTGGCGCCGGTGCGCGAGACGCTCGCCAAATTCGAGCAGCAGATCGCCGGCATCGAGAAATCGCGCATCGATGCCTATGCCACGCTGACCCAGCAGGTGCGCGCGCTCGCCGAGGCGCAGGGGCAGCTGAAGAGCGAGACGGCGAACCTGGTCAAGGCGCTGCGCGCGCCGCAGACGCGCGGGCGCTGGGGCGAGCTGCAACTGAAGCGCGTCGTCGAGATGGCCGGCATGCTCGACCATTGCGATTTCTTCGAGCAGGAAACCGCCAGCGGCGAGGAAGGCCGGCTGCGCCCGGATCTGATCGTCAGGCTGCCCGGCGGCAAGAACATCGTCGTCGATGCCAAGGCGCCGCTTTCGGCCTATCTCGACGCGCTGGAAACGGAGGACGAGAACCTGCGCCGGCGCAGGCTCCAGGACCACGCGCGCCAGGTGCGCGAGCACCTGACCCGGCTCGGCCGCAAGGCGTACTGGGAGCAGTTCCAGCCCTCGCCGGATTTCGTCGTCCTCTTTCTGCCGGGCGAGACCTTCTACGGCGCGGCGCTCGAGGCGGACCCGGGGCTCATCGAGGCGGGGGTCGAAAGCCGCGTGATCCTCGCCACGCCGACCACGCTCATCGCGCTGTTGCGCGCCGTCGCCTACGGTTGGCAGCAGGAGGCGCTCGCCGAGAACGCGCAGAAGATCAGCGAGCTCGGCCGCGAGCTCTACGAGCGGCTGGCGACGCTGGCCGACCACTGGGCCGGCGTCGGCAAGAACCTCGGCGAGGCCGTCAATGCCTACAACCGCGCGGTCGCCTCGCTTGAGACGCGCGTGCTCGTCACCGCACGCAAGTTCCGCGACCTGCAGGCCGTGCCGGAGGGCAAGGAGATCCGCGACCTCGCGCCCGTCGACACCGCCGCGCGCGCCCTCCAGGCGCCGGAGATGCAGGGGGCGGGCAAGGAGTCCGCCAGGCTCACACCATGAGCCAGCTGGCGGCGACAATGGCCTCCGTACCCCGCACGGAGGCCTTGCGCCATGAAATGCTCCATTCCTGCCGACACCCTGGTCTTCGTCGGCACCACGATTTCCTGCCTGCTCAGCCTGTTCTTCTGAGAGCCTGTGAAAAATTCTGCTGCGCTTGCCAACACTTTGTTGCTCGCTCGCTCAAGGCTGCGCCTATCTGCATGATATGTCTTGCCTTTCGCTCGCTCGCACCGCGTCTTCGCGGCGCTCGCGACGAATTTTTTCACAGGCTCTGAACCATGGCTGACACCGACACCGTGGTCGTCTGCGCCAACCGGCGGCTCGCGCGGCGGCTGCGCGAGGTGGACGATGCGGCGCAGGTACGACGGGGCCTCGGCCGCTGGGCGCCGCTCGATGCGCTGACGCTCGATGCCTGGCTCGCCCGGCTGACCGACGAGGCGCTGCTCGCCGGGCGCATCGACGCGCACCGGGCGCCGCGGCTCGTCCTCTCGCCGATCCAGGAGCGTCTGCTGTGGGAACGGGCCATTGCCGCCGGAGACGAGGAGCCGGACGGGGACGCGACGGCGGCTGCCGGCCGCGAGAGGCTCGCCGCGCTCGCCGCCGAGGCCAACGATCTTGCCGAAATCTGGGCGCTGCCGGTCGAAGACGGGGACAACGAAGAAACCCGCGCCTTCCTGCGCTGGCGCCGGCGTTTCCGCGCCGAGTGTGCGGAAAACGGCTGGCTCGAATCGGCGCGCCACCGCGCCTGGCAGATCGCCACCGTGGCCGGCGGCGCCTGTCGGCTGCCGGCGCGCGTGCGCTTCGCCGGTTTCGACCGCTTCGATCCGCAGCAGCGCGAACTCATGCGCCTGCTTTCGGCGAACGGCGTGGCCGTCGAAGTCGTCGGCCCGGCCGGGGAGACGGCGGCGGAAGCCCGCCTCGCGGCCTTTGCCGACCGTCGGGCCGAATGCCGCGCGGCGGCTGCCTGGGCGGCGGAGCGCCTCGCACGGGAGCCGCAGGCGCGGCTCGCCATCGTCGTGCCGGAACTTTCGGCCGTGCGCGCGCCGCTCGCCGCCGCGCTCGACGATGCGCTGCACCCTGAAGCGCTCCGGCCGGCGAATGCGGAGATGCCACGGCGTTACAACTTCTCGCTCGGTGCGCCGCTCGCCGCACAGCCGCTGGCGGCGGCTGCGCTGGCGCTCCTCGGCGTGGCCGCGCATCCGCGGCGTGTTACGGCGGCTGAGTTTGGCGCGCTGCTTTGCGGCGCCTACTGGTCGGCTTCGGAGAGCGAGGCCGACGGCCGTGCGCGGCTCGACGCTTGGCTACGCGAGCGCATGCCGCCCGAGCTCGATCTGACGGTCGTGCTGCCCTTCGCCCGCCGGTTGCGCGACCGCGGCCTGCGCATCGCCCGCTGCGTCGCGCACCTGGAGACACTCGCCGATTTCGCCGCACGTCATGGCTCGCCGCGGCGGCCTTCGCAGTGGGCGGCCGAGCTCGTGACGCTGCTCGAGGCCGTCGGCTGGCCCGGCGAGCGGGGCCTTTCCAGCCACGAATGGCAGACCAAGGAGGCGCTGCTCGAAACGCTCGCCGGTCTCGACGGTCTCGATCCGGTGACCGGGCGGATCGGCCCCGCCGAGGCCGTGCGGCTGGCTTCGCGTCTCGTCCGCGAGCGCATCTTCCAGCCCGAGACCGAAGGCACGCCGGCCGTCGAGGTGCTCGGCCCGCTCGAGGCCGCCGGCGCCTCGTTCGACGCGATCTGGGTGCTGGGCATGAACGACGACGTCTGGCCGCCGATGCCGCGTCCGAACCCGCTGCTGCCGGCGGAGATCCAGCGCCGCGCCCGCTCGCCCCATGCTTCGGCCGAGGTGGAGCTGGCGTTCGCCCGGGCCGTCCATGAGCGGCTGCAGCGTTCGGCCCCCGAGGTGCTGTTTTCGTATGCCTCGACGGAAGGCGACCGCCCCCTGCGGCCCAGCCCGCTCCTCGCGGCGCTGCCGGTGGCCGGGGACTTGCCTGTGCCGCAACCGACGGCCGCCGAGCGGCGGGTCGGCAGCCCAGGGATCGAGTCGCTCGACGACCATTGCGCGCCGCCCCTCCCCGAGGGTGCCCACGTCGAGGGCGGCACGGCCCTCCTGCGCGTGCAGGCGCTTTGCCCGGCCTGGGCCTTCTACCGCTACCGGCTCGGCGCGAAGGCGCTTCCCGAGCCCGAGGCGGGCCTCGACGCCGCCGAGCGCGGTTCGCTGCTTCATCGGGCGATGGAGCATCTCTGGCGCGGCCGTGATTCCCGGGCGCTGGCCGCGCTCGACGAGGCCGGCCGGATTGCGGTGGCGCGGGCGGCGGCCTCGGCCGCGATCGAGGAGTTCGGCCTCCGCCGCGAGGCGCCGCTGCCGCGGCGCTGGGCAGCGATCGAGACTGAACACCTGACGGGACTCCTCGCCGAGTGGCTGGACGTCGACTGCCGCCGCGAGGTGCCATTCTCGGTGATCGCCGCCGAGGCGCGCCGGCGGCTTGCCATCGAAGGGCTGGAGATCGACGTCGCCCTCGACCGTCTCGACGAGCTCGCCGACGGCCGGCGGCTCCTCATCGACTACAAGACCGGCGCCACGCTGAAGAAGAAGGCGTGGGAGGGTGAGCGCATCGCCGAGCCGCAGCTGCCGGCGTACGCGGCCTTTGCGCTCGATACGCCGCCCGAGGCGATCGCCTTTGCCCGGGTCCGGCCCGGCGAATGCGCGTTCATCGGCATCGGCGGTTCGGCGCCGGCTGCGGGCATCGAAGTGGTCGAGGACTGGGCCGGAACGCTCGCGCGCTGGCGCGCATCGCTCGCGGCGATCGCGCGCGAAATCCGCGACGGCGAAGCCGGCGTGCGTTTCGCCAGGGAAGCCGACCTCGAGTATTGCGAGGTGCTGCCCCTGCTGCGCCTGCCCGAACGCGAGGAGACGTGGCGGTGAGCGGCCGTGCGCAGATGGAACTCCTCCTGCGCGAGGACGCCGAAAACCGGCGCCGGGCGCTCGGGCCGGGTTCGTACATCGTCGAGGCCCCCGCCGGCGCCGGCAAGACCGAGCTCCTCGCCCAGCGCTTCCTCAGGCTGCTCGCGGAAGTCGACCACCCCGAGGAGATCGTCGCGCTCACCTTCACCCGGAAGGCCGCGGCCGAGATGCGTCAGCGGATCATGGACACGCTGGCGGCTGCGGCGGCCGGCCGCGTGCCGGAGCGGCCGCACAAGCGTGAAAGCTACGAACTCG
Source organism: uncultured Rhodocyclaceae bacterium (assembly GCA_964530115.1). GTDB lineage: Bacteria > Pseudomonadota > Gammaproteobacteria > Burkholderiales > Rhodocyclaceae > Fen-999. Next base: position 8,041 of record CAZGYD010000094.1, read on the forward strand.
CGTGCGCGGCGCTCGACAACGCGCGCCGGCGCGGCTGGGCGCTCCTCGATCACCCGGGCCGCCTGCGCGTGACCACGATCGATGCGCTCTGCGCGAGCCTCGTGCGCCAGATGCCGGTGCTCTCGCGCTTCGGCGGCGAGCCGGCCATCGTCGAGGATGCCGGTCCCCATTACCGCGAGGCGGCGCGCCGCGCGCTCGCCTGGCTCGAGGAAGAGGGCGGACATGCGCGCGCCGTGGAACGCGCTCTCGCCCATCTCGACAACGATGCGCAGCGGCTCGCGGAGCTGCTCGCCGCGATGCTCGAACGGCGTGACCAGTGGCTGCGGCACACGCTCCAAAGTCAGCCGTGGGAAGACGCCGAGCGCGCCTTCCGCCGGCTCGTCTGCGAAGGCCTCGAACGCGCGGGTCACCTGTTCCCCACCGAGGTGCAGGCGCGGCTCATGCCGCTCGCGCGCTTCGCGGCCGGCAACCTGCCCGACGCAAGTCCCCTGGCCCCGCTGCGCGACTGGACGAAGCCCTTGCGGCCCGAGCCAGAGGAACTGCCGCTCTGGCGGGCGCTGGCGACGCTGCTGCTGACGAACGGAGATGCGCCGCGCAGGCAACTGAACGTCAAGAACGGCTTCCCGGCCGGGAAAGCGGACGCCGACAAGAAGGAGGCGCTGCTTGGCATCATCGCCGATCTGCCCGAGGAGGCGGTCGCGGCCCTCGCGGCGGCGCGCCACCTCCCCGAGCCCAGCTATTCGCAGGAAGAGACGGCGACGATCGAGGCCCTCTCGCAGCTGCTCCTCCTCGCCGCGGCCGAGCTGTTGAATGTCTTCGACGAATCGGGCGAGGCCGACTTCGTCGAGGTGGCGCTGCGCGCTCGGGCCGCGCTCGGCGACGAGACGGCGCCGACCGATCTCGCGCTGGCGCTCGACTACCGCATCCGTCACCTGCTCATCGACGAGTTCCAGGACACCAGCCCGACGCAGGTCGAACTGCTCGAACGGCTCACGGCCGGCTGGACGCCCGGCGACGGCCGCACGCTCTTCCTCGTCGGCGACCCGATGCAGTCGATCTACCGCTTCCGCAAGGCCGACGTCGGCCTGTTCATCGACGTGCGCGGCCGCGGGCTCGGCGGCCTGCCGGTCGAGCCGCTCGTGCTCTACCGCAACAACCGCTCGCGGCGCGCGGTCGTCGACTGGCTGAACGGCGCCTTCGCGCGCATCTTCGCCGGCGCCGACGACATCGCCGCGGGCGCCATCGCCCATCGCCCCTCGGCGACCGAGGATACGGGCAGCGAAGGCGGCGTCAGCGGCCATGCCCTGGTCGTCGCCCGGGACGGCGATGTCTCGGCCGCCGAAGTGCGCGAGATCCTCGCGATCATCGACGCCGAGCGCGCCGAAGATCCCAACCGCAAGATCGCCGTGCTGGTGCGGGTGAAGAAGCACCTCGCGGCGCTGATCGGCGAGCTGCGCCGCAGCCGGCCGGAGTTGCGCTTCGCCGCGGTCGAGATGACGGCGCTCTCCGACCGTCAGCCGGTACAGGACCTGCTTTCGCTCACGCGTGCGCTGCTCCACCGCGCCGACCGCGTCGCCTGGCTCGCCTGTCTGCGCGCGCCCTGGTGCGGGCTGACGCTCGCGGATCTCCATGCGCTCGCGGGCGACGATCACGTCTCCACGGTCTGGCAGCTCCTCAACGACCCCGCGCGCCTCGAACGGCTCTCCGGGGACGGCCGGGCGCGGGCCGCGCGCTTTGCCGCGGTGATGGCCGAAGCGCTCGCGCATCGCGGGCGCATGCCGGCGCGCCGCTGGGTCGAGGGCGCCTGGCTGCTCCTCGGCGGCCCGGCCTGTCTGCGCGACCGGACCGACCTGGCGGACGCGACGGCCTTCCTCGATCTGCTCGACGAGCTCGAAGCGCGGGGCCGACTCGTCCCCGACGAACTGGAACGAATGACCCGGGAGCTCCATGCGGCGCCCGATACGCTCGCCGACGGCACGCTCCAGTTCATGACCATCCATAAGGCCAAGGGGCTCGAGTTCGACACCGTGATCCTGCCCGGTTTGAACCACAGGCCGCGCAACGGCGAGACGCCGCTGCTGCGCTGGGAGGAAGTGCTGGTCGACCAGCGCGGGCATCTGCTCGTCGCGCCGCTCAAGCGCAGGCGCGATGGGGACACCGAGACCCTCTACGACTGGCTGGGCAAGCTCGAGCAGACGCGCGAGCGGAACGAAGCCGCGCGCGTGCTCTACGTCGGCGCGACGCGCGCGATCCGCCGGCTGCACTGGGTGGCGGCCGTGGAAGCGACCGCGCAAGGCGAGACGAAGCCGCAGGCCGGCAGCCTGCTCGAGCTGCTCTGGCCCGTGGTCGAAGAGGAATTCAAACACGCGTCGCCTGCCGAGACCGGCGACACGCGCGGCAAGCCCGGCTTCGATTTCGCGCCGCCGCTGCTGCGCCTGGCGGAGATGCCGCCGCTGGAGATGACCGTGCCCGTCGCGCCACCGGCGCCGCCGCCGGCCGGCAGCGCCGGACCGGAAAGCGCCGATCCGTTCGATGCCCTGGTCGGCAAGCTCGCGCACCGCTATCTCGAAATGATCGCCCGCGACGGTCCCGACGCCTGGCCGGAGGCGCGGATCGGCCGGATGCGCGCGGCGATGGAGACCTGGCTGTCGCAACAGGGCTGCGGCGACCGCGACGCGGCGCAGGGCGCGGAGCGCGTCGTCGCCATGCTCTCGGCCACGCTCGCGAGCGAAGCGGGCCGCTGGCTGCTCGCGCCGCGCGAGGATGCAGCCGCCGAGCTCGCGCTCGTGAAACTCAGCCGTGGTAACACGCCGACGAGCGTCGTCGACCGGACCTTCGTCGAGGACGGCGTGCGCTGGATCATCGACTACAAAACGGCCCGGCCGGAAGGCGACCTCGGCGCGCACGCGGAACACTACCGCGACCAGTTCGAGCGCTATGCCGGGCTCTTCGCCGAGGACGGCCTGCCGGTGCGCTGCGCGGTCTTCTATGTCGCGCTGGGGCGGCTCGTCGAGCTCACTCCGCCAGCTTCAGCCTGAGCTGAAAAGAGATCGCGCCGTAGAGGCGGTTCTGGTAGGAGGGCACGACGGCGACGTTCAGGCCGAAGCGGCCGGCCTCGTAGCTGGCCACGGGAATCACGGCGGCGAACCAGCCGCCGTCGCGCATGTTCGGGTAGCCGTCGAAGCCGCCGGCGACGACGCCGAGGCGGACGGGTCCGATCGCCAGCGGCTGGTAGTAGAGGCCGGCGTAGTTCGAGTAGCGACGGTTGCTGTTGTGGAAGCGCCCGGCGGTGACCGAGGCGACCGTGGAGAAGCGGTACTCGGCGCCGACGCCCCAGTTGCGGTCTTCGAGGTCCTTGTCGCGGTCGAAGTGCCACGAGTAGAAGCCGGGGTTGAGCCAGAGCTCGCCGAGCGGCCGGGAGTCGATGACGGTAATGGCATCGTCCGCCCGAACGGGCAGGGCGAGGACGAGGGCGAGGACGGCGATGAGCGGACGGGACGGCATGGCGGTCGGGGCAGGGCGGCTCGCGCGATTCTACCGCCGCAATAGAATCGCCCCGATGTCAGTCAGGAGCAGACCATGCCCGTGAGTCTCGAAGGCAAGCTCGTCGTCGCGCTCTCCTCGCGCGCGCTGTTCGATTTCGAGGAGGAGAACCGCATCTTCGAGGAGAGCGACGACTCGGCCTACATGGCCCTCCAGCTCGACCGGCTCGAAGAGCCCGCGCATCCAGGCGCCGCCTTCCCGCTGGTCAAGAAGCTGCTCGCGTTCAACGCCGACGGCCGCCACCGCGTCGAGGTGGTGATCCTGTCGCGCAACGATCCGGTCTCCGGCCTGCGCGTGTTCCGCTCGGCGGAGGCCGCGGGCCTGCCAGTCGAGCGCGGCGTGTTCACGCGCGGCCGCGAGCCTTACCACTACCTCGCCCCGCTCCAGGCGAACCTCTTCCTCTCGGCGAACGACAGCGACGTCCGCGCCGCGCTCGCGGCCGGCTTCCCGGCGGCGCGCGTCTATCCGCAGTCCTTCATCGATGCCGACCGCCACCCGGACGAGGTGCGCATCGCCTTCGACGGCGACGCGGTGCTCTTTTCCGACGAGGCCGAGCGGGTCTATCAGCAGGCGGGCCTGCCGGCCTTCGTCGAGCACGAGCGGCACCACGTCCGCCGGCCGCTGCCGCCCGGCCCGTTCAAGCCGCTGCTCGAGGCGCTGCACCGGCTGCAGGCCGGGGGCGATCTGCCGATGCGCATCCGCACGGCGCTGGTCACCGCGAGGAGCGCGCCCGCGCACGAGCGCGCCGTGCGCACGCTGATGGACTGGAACATCGCCATCGACGAGGCGATGTTCCTCGGCGGGCTGCCCAAGGGGCCGTTCCTCAAGGAGTTCCAGCCCGACTTCTTCTTCGACGACCAGGCCGGCCACTGCGAATCGGCGGCGGCCGCCGGCCCGACCGGGCAGGTGCTCTCGGGCGTGGTCAGCGGCTGAGCGCCTGTGAAAAATTCTGCTGCGCTTGCCCATACTTTGTTGCTCGCTCGCTCAAGGCGGCGCCTATCCCGGTTGATATGTCTTGCCTTTCTCGCTTACGTCGCGTCTTGGCGGCGCTCGCGACGAATTTTTCCACAGGCGCTGAGCACCCTCAGCCGCCGAGCTTTTCCCGGGCCTGCGCGCGCAGCTTCATCGCCTCGGCGATGTGCTTCATCTTCACCGCGCCGAAGCCGCGCACGTGCTCGGGCCAGCTGAGCAGCGCGAGGATCGCCTCGCTGTCGCCTTCGGCCTGCTTCGCCAGCGCCAGATCGAGATCGGCCTCGTAGTCGGCGAGAAGCTGCCGCTCGGCGCGCCGCTCGGCCGTGCGGCCGAAGGGATCGAACGTCGTACCGCGCAGGAACCTGAATCTCGCGAGCCAGCGGAAGGCGGTGTCCATCCAGGGCCCGTAGGCGCGCTTGCGCGGCCGGCCCGTGGCCGGATCGGGCCGGGCGATGAGCGGCGGCGCGAGGTGGTAGCGGATCGTGTAGTCGCCCTCGAACAGTTCGGCGATTTGCTCGCGGAAGCCGGGGTCGGCGTAGAGCCGCGCGATCTCGTATTCGTCCTTCACCGCGAGCAGCTTGTGGTAGCTGCGTGCGACGGCTTCGCGAAACTCAGCCGTGGTAACACGCCAGCGGTCGACCTGGGCGCGGTAGCGCTCGGCATAGGCGGCGTTCTGGTAAGCGGCGAGATCGCGCGCGAAGCGCTCGACGAGCGCGTCGACGCTCGGTGGTTCGGCCGGTGGCTGCGGCTCGGCGTAGCGCTCGACCGCCGCGCGGTCGACGGCGGCGCGCCGGCCCCAGAGAAAGGCGGCGAGGTTGGCCTCGACCGCGGTGCCGTTCAGTTCGATCGCGCGTTCGAGCGCGGCGCGCGACACCGGCACCAGGCCCTGCTGCCAGGCCAGCCCGAGCAGGAACAGGTTGGCGCCGATGGCATCGCCGAGAAGCCGCGTGGCCAGCCGGGTGGCGTCGATGAAGGTCGCGGCGTCTTCCCCGGTCGAGGCGCGGATCGCCGATTGCATCTTCGCCAGCGGGAACTGCCAGTCCGGGTCGCGGGTGAATTCCGCGGTCGGCGTCTCGCAGGCATTGACCACCGCGCGCGTTCGGCCGGCCGCGGCCTTGAGCAGCGCCTCGCGGCTCGCGGCGACGATCACGTCGCCGGCGATCAGCGCGTCGGCCTCGCCCGTGGCGATGCGCACCGCGTGCAGGCGCTCGGGCGCATCGGCGATGCGCACGTGCGAGAACACCGCGCCGCCCTTCTGGGCGAGGCCGGTCATGTCGAGCACGGTGACGCCCTTGCCGTCGATGTGCGCGGCCATGCCGATCAGCGCGCCGAGGGTGATGACGCCGGTGCCGCCGACCCCGGCGATCAGGATGTTCCAGGGCTCGGCGGTGTCGGGCAGCACCGGCTCGGGCGGCGGCGCGAAGCCGTCATGGTTGCCGAGGTTTCCCCGCAGCGCCCGGCCCTTGCGCAGCCGGCCGCCCTCGACGGTGACGAACGACGGGCAGAGCCCCTCGAGGCAGGAATAGTCCTTGTTGCAGGCCGACTGGTCGATCGCGCGCTTGCGCCCGAACGGCGTCTCGAGCGGGATCACCGCCATGCAGTTCGACTGCACGCCGCAGTCGCCGCAGCCTTCGCAGACGCGCTCGTTGATGAAGACGCGCACGGGCGGGTCGGGATACTTGCCGCGCTTGCGCCGGCGGCGCTTTTCGGCGGCGCAGGTCTGGTCGTAGATGAGTGCGGAGACGCCGGGCACCTCGCGCAGCGCGCGCTGGATCCCGTCCAGCTCGCGGCGGTGGCGCAGTTCGGCGCCCGCGGGCAGGTCGGCGACCGAATAGCCGCGCGCCGTGCCGTCGGTGACGATGACGATGCGCTCGATACCCTCGGCGCGGATCTGCGCGGCGATGAGCGGCACCGTCAGCGTGCCGTCCACTGGCTGGCCGCCGGTCATCGCCACGGCGTCGTTGTAGAGGATCTTGTAGGTGATGTTCGCGTTCGCCGCGACGGCGGCGCGGATGGCGAGGATGCCGGAATGGAAGTAGGTGCCGTCGCCGAGGTTGGCGAACACGTGCTTCCGTCCGGTGAACGGCGCCTGGCCGATCCAGGCCGCGCCCTCGCCGCCCATGTGCGAGAAGGTGGCCGTGTTGCGGTCCATCCAGGTGACCATGTAGTGGCAGCCGATGCCGCCCAGGGCGAGGATGCCCTCCGGGACCTTGGTCGAGGTGTTGTGCGGGCAGCCCGGGCAGAAGGTCGGGGTGCGCTGGATCGGCACCACGGGGCTCGCCAGTGCGCGCTCGCGGGCCTCGATGAGCGCGAGCCGCTCGCGGATCACCGGCGAGGTGAAGAAGCGGTCGATGCGCGCGGCGATCACGCGCGCGATCTGCGCGGGCGTCAGCTCCGAGGTCGCCGGCAGCAGCCATTCGCCGTGCGGCAGCGACCATTCGCCCTTCTCGTCGAACTTGCCGATCACGCGCGGGCGCACGTCCTCGCGCCAGTTGTAGAGCTCCTCCTTGAGCTGGTACTCGATGAACTGGCGCTTCTCCTCGACGACGAGGATCTCCTCCAGACCCTCGGCGAAATGGCGCACGCCCTCGGCCTCGAGCGGCCAGCTCATGCCGACCTTGTAGAGCCGGATGCCGATCTCGGCGGCGAGCGCGTCGTCGATGCCGAGATCGTCGAAGGCCTGGCGCACGTCGAGGTAACTCTTGCCGCAGGCGATGATGCCGAGCCTCGGGTTCGGCGAATCGATGACCACGCGGTTCAGGCGGTTGGCACGGCAGTAGGCGAGCGCCGCGTAGAGCTTGTGGTTCAAGAGCCGCGCCTCCTGGGCGAGCGGCGGGTCCGGCCAGCGGATGTTGAGGCCATCGGCCGGCAGCTCATAGTCGGTCGGAATGACGATGCGCACGCGGTCGGGCGCGACGTCCACCGAGGCCGAGGACTCGACGGTGTCGGCCACGGCCTTGAAGCCGACCCAGCAGCCGCAGTAGCGCGACAGTGCCCAGCCGTGCAGGCCGAGGTCGAGATACTCCTGCACGCCGGAGGGCACGAGTACCGGCATCATCACCGCCTTGAAGGCGTGCTCGGACTGGTGCGCGAGCGTCGAGGAGCGCGCCGCGTGGTCGTCGCCGGCCACGACCAGCACGCCGCCGTGCTTCGCGGTGCCCGCGGAATTGGCGTGCTTGAAGACGTCGCCGCAGCGGTCGATGCCCGGCCCCTTGCCGTACCAGAGGGCGAAGACGCCGTCGTGCCTGGCGCCCGGGAAGAGGCCGACCTGCTGCGTGCCCCAGATCGCCGTGGCGGCGAGATCTTCGTTTACGCCCGGCTGGAAGACGATCTGGTGCGCGGCGAGCTGCTCTTTCGCCTTCCAGAGCGCCTGGTCGAGGCCGCCGAGCGGCGAGCCGCGGTAGCCGGCGATGAAGCCCGCCGTGTAGAGGCCGGCGGCGCGGTCGCGGTCGCGCTGAAGCATCGGCAGGCGCACGAGGGCCTGGATGCCGGTGAGAAAGACGCGGCCCGACTCGATCGTGTATTTGTCTTCGAGCGTGACGCTGCGCAGGGGCGCGTTCATGGTCTCCTCCTCGTCGTGGTCACCGTGCCGGGTGGGCCGGTGCGATGCGGGGTGCCGGGCGCCTCGTGGGCGCGCGGCCATTCATTTGACCGCAACGGCGGGGGAAAAGTCCAGCTGTCAGCGCGCCTGCAGCGCAAGGAGGAGCAGGCTGCCGGCGGCCAGGACGACGGCGATGCCGGTGGCGACGGCGAGCCGGACGAGGTTCGCACGGGTCTGCTCGATCTTCTGCACCAGCAGCGCGTTCTGCTCGGCGAGTTCCTTGATGAGTCCGGCCGAATCGCCCATCTGCCCCTGGATATCGACGAGTTGCGCCTCGACGGCCGAGAGGCGGTTTTCGATGAGCTCCGTCGCGGTGGGCGGCTGCGCGGCGGCATCGCCGGCATCGGGAAGCCCGTCCGCCTGCCGCCCGCGGACCCGGTTCCAGAGCTTCGCCGCCGCACCGGCGAGCTTGGGCGCGCTCTCGACGACGGTGCCCCAGGGAATCTTGGACAGGACGGTGAGTATCGTTTCCGCGGACATGCCATCAGCCTACCAGAATCCGCCGGGCCTGCGTCCGGCGAAACTCAGCCGTCGTAACACGCCGGCCGCGACAGCGGATCCTGGCGGTAGAAGCGCGACAGCTGCTCATAGACCGCCGGATACTCGTCGGCGAGGATTTCCGGCGTCTCGAAGAAGGCTTCGGACATGACGGCGAAGAACTCGGAGGGATGCTCGGCCGCGTAGGGGTCGAGCGCGGTCTCCTCGCCGGCATCGACGCGGGCGCAGAAGTCCTCGTAGGCCGGTTCGAAGGCCGCGGCCCAGTCGCGCCGCGGCATGTCGGAAGGCAGCGCCGGCAGGCCGTCGACCTCGCCGTTTCCCATGTCCAGCTTGTGGGCGAACTCGTGGATGACGACATTCACGCCCTCGCTGTCTTCCGGCGCGTCGAACCACGAGACGAGCACCGGCCCGCCTTCCCAGGCCTCGCCGAGCACCGGGTCGTCGTATTCGTGCACGACGCCGTCCTCGTCCATGATCCGCCGCGGAATGACGAAGTCGCCGGGATAGACGACGATGCCGACCCAGCCGCGATAGTGCTCCAGCCCGAGTTCGAGGACGAGCAGACAGGCCTGGAGGGCGATCGAGAGCTGGATCTCCGGCGTCAGCGTCAGGCCCTGGGCCGCGCTCCATTCCTTGGTGGCGAGGAACTCGCGCGCCAGGTCGCGCAGCCGTTGGCGCCGCTTGGCGTCGAGGTGGCCGAGAAAGGGCAGGCGCGCTTCGGCGGCGGCCCATTGTTCCTCGCTGACCTGCACGCGCTCCAGCGCCTTCTGCTTCAGCCAGTTGCGGAGGATGCCGATCATGGCGCCCTGCGGATCGCGTCGCGCGTGTTGAGCCAGATGCCGAGGAAGATGAGCGCGATGCCGAGGCCATGGTACGGCGCCGGCCGCTCGCCGAGGAAGAGGGCCGAGAGCACGACGCCGAAGACGGGCATCAGGTGGATGAACAGGCCGGCCCGGGCCGGGCCGACCTCGGCGACGCCGCGGTTCCAGCAGACGAAGCCGAGGAAACCCGGGAAGATGCCCGTGTAGGCGATCGCCGCGAGCGAGGGCAGCGAAACGCTGACATGCCGGCCGGAAGCCATCTCCAAGGCCCAGGCGGGCGCGAGCTCGACGAGGCCGAAGGCCGTGATCGCGGCGAGGAAGCTCATCGGGTGGATGTCGGGCCGGCGCGGCAGCATCAGGGTATAGACGGCCCAGACGACGACCGAGACGAGGATCCAGAGATCGCCGACGTTGAGTTCGAGGCCCGCGAGCACCGCCGGGTCGCCGTGGGCGACGATGACGAGCACCCCGGCGAGCGATAGGAGGATGCCCAGCCCCTCGATGCCGGCGAGCCGCCTGCCAAGGAAGACCCAGCCCAAGGCGACGATGGCGATCGGGATGAAGGAATTGAGCACGAGGCCATTGGTCGCCGTCGTGTGGCGCAGGCCGACGTAGGCGAGCGTGTTGTAGGCGGCGATGCCCAACAGGCCCATGAGTGCGAGCCAGCCCCAGTGGGTGCGGATCTTCGGCCAGTCACGGGCGAGATGCGGCCAGGCGAAGGGCAGGACGAAGAGCAGGGCGATGCTCCAGCGCCAGAAGGAGAGCGCCAGCGGCGGCAGATCGGCGCGGAAGCCGCGGCCGACGATCCAGTTGCCGGCCCAGAACAGGCTGGAGAGCGAGAGCAGCAGATAGGGCGGCAGGCGCAGCTTCATGGATGGAGGTCAACGAAAAACGGGGGCCGCGGCCCCCGTTTCCGCGAGCCGCGGCTTGCTCACTCTACCTTGGCCTTCGAGCGCAGTTCCAGCACGTGCTTCTGGATCATCTGCTGCTGGAGCCGCTGTGTGAGCTGCGGCTTGACCTCGTCGAGCGAGGGCGGCTGGAGGGCGCGGGTGTCTTCGAGCTGGATCACGTGCCAGCCGAACTCGCTCTTCACCGGTGTCTCTGTGAACTTGCCCTTGTCGAGATGGGTGAGGGCGTCGGCGAACGGCTTGACGTAGCTCGCCGGGTTCGACCAGCCGAGGTCGCCGCCCTTGTCCTTGGAGCCCGGATCCTTGGAGTTCTTCGCCAGCTCGTCGAACTTCGCGCCGCCTTTGAGCTTGGCGATGATCGCCTTGGCCTCGTCCTCGGTGTCGACGAGGATGTGGCGGGCCTTGTATTCCTTGTCGCCGAGCGCCTTGCGGATGCCGTCGTACTCGGCCTTGAGCATCTCGTCGGTGACCGGGTGGGCGCGCACGTAGTCGCCGAGATAGGCGCCGATGACCACGGCCTGGCGGGCGAGCGTGATCTGCGCCTGCACTTCGGCCTTCTTGTCCACGCCCTTCTTCTCGGCCTCCTGGGCGAGGATCTCGCGGCGGATCAGTTCTTCGCGGACGTTCTGCTCGAGCTGCGGGCCGGGATTCATGCCCTGCGAGAGCTGCACGGCCATCAGCGCGTCCATGCGCGCCTGCGGAATGGCCTTGCCATTGACCGTGGCGACGGGCTTGTTGGCGTCCTTGGCCGGTGGCGCGGCGAGGACGAGGGGGGAGAGGGCGGCGGCAACGGCCATCGCAAGCAGGGTCTTGAGCGACGGATGAGTCATCTGGGGTTCCTTCGTGGGGATCAATTGGCGCGCTCGTCGGGAGTGCGGGCGGTGATGCTGAGCGCGTGGATGGGGCCGTCCATCAGGGAGCCGAGCGCATCATACACGAGGCGGTGGCGCGCCAGCGTGCCAAGCCCGGCGAATCGCGGCGAGACGATGAGCACGCGGTAGTAGCCGCCCCCGCCGCGGTTGCCGGCATGGCCGGCGTGTTTCGGGCTGTCGTCGATGATCTCGAGCGCCGTCGGTTCGAGCGCGGCGAGGCGCTCGCGCAGGGTGTCGAGCGTGCTCATGGCAGCACCTTCCTGAACGGCTTGACGGTCAGGCGGGCGAAGACGCCCTCGGTCACGTAGGGGTCGGCCTCGGCCCAGGCGCGCGCCTCTTCGAGCGACGGAAACTCGGCGACGATCAGGCTGCCGGAAAAACCGGCCGGGCCCGGGTCGGGGGAATCGATGGCCGGCAGCGGGCCGCCGAGGATCAGCCTGCCCTCGGCGAGCAGCGCCTGCGCCCGCTCGAGGTGGCGGGGGCGGACGGCCAGGCGCTTTTCCAGCGAGCCCGGCGCGTCCTCGCCGTAGATCATGTACAGCATCAGTGTCGCTCCTTGTCGTCGTTCTCGGGCATGTAGCGCATGAGCCAGAAGCCCTGTGCGAGGATGAAGACGAGCATCAGGCCCATGGTCCCGAAGAGCTTGAAATTGACCCAGGTGTCGGTCGGGAAGTTCTGTGCGACGTAGAGGTTGGCCGCGCCCATGAAGCCGAAGAAGGCCGCCCAGGCGAGGTTGAGCCGGCCCCAGACGTGGTCGGGCGCGTCGATCTCGGCCGCCGACATCATCAGGCGGATCAGGTTCTTGCCAAAGAGCCAGGCCGAAGCGACCAGAATCACGGCGAACAGCCAGTAGAGCACCGTCGGCTTCCACTTGATGAAGGTCTCGTCGTGGAAGGCGAGCGTCATGCCGCCGAGCACGACGATGAGGCCGAGGCTGACCCAGAGCATGGTGTCGACCTTGCGGTGCCGGAACCACGTCCAGCCGATCTGGGCGAAGGTGGCGGCGATCGCGGCCGCGGTGGCGACCCAGATGTCGGCGAGCTTGTAGGCGACGAAGAAGAGGATGACCGGGAAGAGGTCGAAGAGCAGCTTCATTGGCGGTCAGTTGAGCGTGCGCGCGAGCGCGACGCGGAACTCGCGCACGAGGTCGTCGTACTGCGGGTTGGCGCCGAGCAGCGTAAACAGCGTCAGCATGGTCTTGCGGCCGGCCTCGTCCTGCCACTTGCGGTCGCGGCGGACGATCTCGAGCAGCTGTTCCAGCGCCGGCCGGTAGTCGCCCGCCGCCGCCAGCGCGTTGGCGAGCTTCAGGCGGGCGTCGAGATCGGCCGGATCGGCGGCGATGCGGGCTTCGAGCGTTGCCGTGTCGGCGCCGCCGGCGCCGGTGGCGAGCTTCAGGCGGGCGTCGAGCGTGTCGGCGCGGTCGCGGTCGCGGCAGCGCTCGCGCACGGCGTCGAGGATTTCGCGGGCCTCGTCGTGGGCTCCCGCCTCGATGCTCAGTTCGACGTAGTCGAGATAGGCGGTGTCGTTGGCCGGATCGAGGTTGATCGCCTCGGCCATGCGCTTGCGCGCGCCTTCGAGGTCGCCGCGCCGGTAGGCCGCGAGCGCTTCGAGCCGCAGCGGTTCGGCGGGCGAGGGGATCAGCCGCTCGATGAATTCGCGGACCTGGCCCTCGGGCAGCGCACCGGTGAATTCGTCGGCGAGTTCGCCATTCACGAACGCCTTGACGGCCGGAATGCCGCGCACGCCGTAGCGTATCGCCAGCTCCTGGTTCTCGTCGGAATTGACCTTGGCGAGGATGAAGCGGCCGCCGAACTCGGCGGCGAGCTTTTCCAGGATCGGCTTGAGGATGCGGCAGGGCTGGCACCAGGGCGCCCAGAAGTCGACGACGACCGGCACGCGCCGCGAGGCGGCGAGCACCTTGTCGTCGAAATCGGCGGTGCTGACGTCGATGGCGTGGGCAGTCATGGTCGGTCGGGTGTTCTGCGGAAAAATGCTTATTCTAGTGCTTCGCGCCGGCCCGCATGCAGGGATTCGAGCAGGCGCAGCGCCGAGATCGAGTCGTCCTCGCCCATGCCGCTGCCGACGACGGCGTTGAAGAGCTGCGCCGTCGCCGCCGAGGCCGGCAGCATGAGGCCGAGGCGGCTGGCTTCCTCCATGACGATGCGCAGGTCTTTCTGGTGCATCCAGGCCTTGAAGCCGGGCTTGAAGTCGCGCTCGAGCATGCGCCGGCCATGGACTTCGAGGATGCGCGAATGGGCGAAGCCGCCCATGAGCGCCTCGCGCACGCGGCCGACATCGACGCCGCTCTCCTGGGCGAAGCGGAACGCCTCGGCGACCGCGAGCACGCCGACGCCGGTGAGGATCTGGTTGCAGGCCTTGGCGACCTGGCCGGCGCCGCACGGGCCGATCAGCGTCACGGTGCGGCCCAGCGTTTCGAAGAGCGGCTTCACCCGTTCGAAGACCTCGGGCTTGCCGCCGACCATGATGGTCAGGGTCGCCTCGATCGCGCCCTTTTCGCCGCCGGAGACCGGCGCGTCGAGGAACTCGATGCCGCGGTGGCCGAGTTCGCGGCCGATCTGGCGTGCGGCATTCGGGTTGATGGTGCTCATGTCGATGACGACGAGGCCGGGCCGGCCAGCCGCGGCGATGCCGTTCTCGCCGAGCGTCACCTCGCGGACGTCCGGCGCGTCGCCGACCATGGTGAATACGACGTCGGCGTGACGCGCGACCTCGGCCGCGGAAACGTGGGCGCGGGCGCCCGTGTCGCGGAAGGGTTCGAGCGACGCGGGGCGGCGCGCCCACAGGTGCAGCCGGTGGCCGGCGCGGGCCAGATGCAGCGCCATGGGCCGGCCCATGAGGCCGAGGCCGATGAATCCGATGTCCATGCTGGATGTCCTCCGATGCGGGCCGTCCCGCCGGGGCCGGACGGGTCGGGCAAGTATAATTGCCGCCGCTTCGTTCCCTCCCTTCCGTCTTCCGCTCCGATCATGCCCGAGATCCTCAAGCTGCGCGGCACCGCCGCCCTGTCCGCCCCCCGTCTGGCCCGTCTGGAGAAGGAGACGGGCACGGCGCTCGCCGCCGAGCACTGGTACTTCGTCGAGTGCGCGGCACCGCTCGCCGGGAGCGAAACGGCGCGGCTCAAGGATCTGCTCGGCATTCCGGCGACGCTGCCGCCGGTGCCCGCCGGGAAGATGATCCTGGTCACGCCGCGGCTCGGCACCATCTCGCCGTGGTCGTCGAAGGCGACCGAGATCGCGAAGAACTGCGGCTTCGAGGCCATCCGGCGCATCGAGCGGGGCACCGCCTGGCACCTGGCCGATGCGCGAAACTCAGCTGCCGTCATGCGCCGGCTGCACGACCGCATGACCGAGTCGGTGCTCGAGTCGCTCGAGGCCGCCGACGAGCTCTTCCACCACTACGAGCCACAGCCGCTGACGACCGTCGATGTCCTCGCGGGCGGCCGCGCCGCGCTGGTCGAGGCGAACGGTGCGCTGGGCCTCGCGCTCTCGGACGACGAGATCGATTATCTCGTCGACAACTTCACCAGGCTTCGCCGCAATCCGACCGACGTCGAGCTCATGATGTTCGCCCAGGCGAACTCCGAGCACTGCCGGCACAAGATCTTCAATGCCTCCTGGACCGTCGACGGCGTCGATCAGCCGATGTCACTCTTCCAGATGATCCGCGAGACGCACCGGCTGCACCCGGACGGCACCGTCGTCGCCTACGCCGACAACGCCGCGGTCATCGAGGGCGCGCGGATCCGCCGCTTCGTCCCCGGCGTAGGCAGTCGCTACGGCTACGTGGACGACGACACCCACATCCTCGCCAAGGTCGAGACGCACAACCACCCGACCGCGATCTCGCCGTCTCCGGGCGCGGCGACCGGCTCGGCCGGCGAGATCCGCGCCGAGGGCGCCACCGGCCGCGGCCCCAGGCCCAAGGCCGGCCTGTTCGGCTTCGCGGCCCGCGACCCCCGGATCCCGGGCTACCCCCAGCCCTGGCGACCGGGCTCCGGCAAGCACTCGCGCACCCCACCGGCGCCCGAGACCATGAAGCA
>CAZGYD010000095.1:0-19368 GCA_964530115.1 uncultured Rhodocyclaceae bacterium
TTCAACCGCGTGCAGACCTTCGAGGTCGGCGAGTTCCCGCATACCGAGACGGTGCACTTCCCCAAGTCCTGCCTGCACTGCGAGGACCCGCCGTGCGTGCCGGTCTGTCCGACCGGTGCGTCATACAAGCGCAAGGAAGATGGCATCGTCCTCGTCGATTACGACAAGTGCATCGGCTGCAAGTACTGCTCGTGGGCGTGTCCCTACGGCGCACGCGAGTTCGACGAGCACCAGCGCGTGATGAAAAAGTGCACGCTGTGCGTCGACCGCATCTACGACAAGTCGCTCACCGAGGAAGAGCGTCGGCCCGCCTGCGTCCGCGCCTGCCCGACCTCGGCGCGGCTTTTTGGCGACATCCACGATCCCGAATCGGAAGTGTCGAAGGCGATCCGCGAGGCGGGCGGCTACCAGCTCATGCCCGAGTGGGGCACCCAGCCGGCCAACCATTATCTGCCGCGGCGCAAGATCAAGCTGCGCATCCGCCACGACGAGATCGAGCGCGCCGACAACCCGCTCAAGATCGACGGCCTGCTGCCCAAGCCGGACAAGGCCGAGCCCTCGCTCGACGACGTCACGTCGTGGTAGCAAACGTCATCCACCGCCAAGACACAAAGGGCATCGGGCCGTACCGGGACAGCTTCTTGAAAACTTCGCGTTCCCCGGTGCGCCTGATGTCCATGTGGTGAAAGGTTTCCTATGCATCCCGCGTTCTCCGTCATTTTCCTCACCACCCTGATCGGTGTCGGCCAGGGCCTGTTCCTGGCGCTGTTTACCGCCGAGTCCTACGCCGCCTTCGACCTGCTGCCGAAGCCGCCCGCGGCCTTCTATGCCAACGGCAGCGCGCTGGCGTTGCTCTTCCTCATCGGCGGCCTCGTCGCCTCGTTCTTCCACCTCGGCCGGCCGGAGCGCGCCTGGCGGGCGGCGACCCAATGGCGCACCTCGTGGCTCTCGCGCGAGGTGATCGTGCTGCCCGCGTTCATGGCTACCGTGGCCCTCTATGGCGCAGCCCACTGGCTCGACATCAATCCCGTGCTCGCGCAGCTGCCCACCGGCGCGCCGGTGAACCTGACCGCGGTGCTCGGCGTCGTCGGTACCGTGCTGGCGTTCGCGCTGTTCGTCTGCACCGGCATGATCTACGCATGTTTGCGCTTCCTGCGCGAATGGCACACGCCTTTGACGGTCGTCAATTACATCCTGCTCGGCGGTGCGTCAGGATTCACCCTCGCATCGTTTCATGCAGCCAGGGAGGCACCGGAGTTGGTCGGCTTCTTTGCCGGTTGGGCGGTGGCGATCACCGCGCTGGGCTTGGTCACGCGCTCGGCGTCGCTCATCCGCAATGTGCGGCTCAAGGCGAAGTCCACCCTGCAAACGGCGATCGGCATCAAGCACCCGCGCATCGTCCAGAAGACCCAGGGCGCGATGGGCGGCTCCTTCAACACGCGGGAGTTCTTCCACGGCAGGACCGCGGGATTTCTCCGGGCCCTGAAATGGGCCTTTCTCGCCACCGCCTTCGTGTTGCCGATGCTGCTCCTCGGCATGGCGGTGCAACAGGGAGCGATGGCGCTGCTGCTCGTCGCGTTCGTCGTGCAGTACGCGGGGCTGATCGCGGAACGCTGGTTCTTCTTCGCCCAAGCCAGCCACCCGCAGAACCTGTACTATCAGTCGGTCGCTTAGCCGCATCTGGTGTTGCCATGCAGCATACGTCGGGGTTGCCTGAGATTGTGTCGAGCGTCTATCATTTTCGATTCTGTGATTGAACTTTAGTCCGAGTTTTCCAACAACCACCATACACGAGGAAACGCCATGAATTTCGACAAGGAACTGGATGCCCGCGGCCTGAACTGCCCGCTGCCCATCCTGCGCGCCAAGAAGGCGCTGGCCGAGATGTCCTCCGGCCAGGTGTTGCGCATCGTCGCCACCGACCCGGGTTCGGTGAAGGACTTCCAGGCCTTCGCCAAGCAGACCGGCAACGAGCTCCTCTCGTCGGCCGAGAACAACAAGGAGTTCGAGTTCTACATCAAGCGCAAGTAAGCCCACGCGGTTTGCGCGAGACGACACGGAAGGGCGCCGAGGGGCGCCCTTCGCATTTTCTGCTGATGCAGTAATTATTGCTGTTTATGGCTTGATAAGAACAACAAGCTCGCCATTGCAGCGCGATATCAATCATCATTTGTGAATAGCCGCGCCTATCCGCCAGGCCGGTACGATAAAAGGAGAGACATCATGGGGGCGACGCCCGAAATCGCCGTTCTGGACGACCTGATCCGTCAGCGGCTCGACGAAATCCTTCCCGCCAAAATCGAGGAAAAGCTCAAGGAGATCGAGGAGAACAAGACGCCCTCGATGGCCATCATCGCCACGAAAGGCACGCTCGACTGGGCCTATCCGCCCTTCATCCTCGCCTCCACCGCAGCCGCGCTCGGCTGGGACGTGACGGTCTTCTTCACTTTCTATGGTCTCAACCTGGTCAAGAAGGATGTCTCGGACCTCAAGGTAAGCCCCCTGGGCAACCCCGGCATGCCGATGAAAATGCCCTTCGGCCCGGACTGGTTCAAGAACATCAACTGGAACATCCCGAACATCGTCCAGGCGGGCATCCCGGGCTTCGAGTCGCTCGCTACCTCACTGATGCAGCAGACCATCAAGAACAACGGCGTCGCCAGCATTGCCGAACTGCGCGAACTGTCGCAGGAGGCCGGCGTCAAGTTCGTCGTCTGCCAGATGACCGTCGAGCTGTTCGGCTTTACGCATGACGATTTCATCGAGGGCATGGACTACGTCGGCGCGGCCTCGTTCCTGCCCGTGGCGCAGAAATCCGACGTCTGCCTGTTCATCTGATGCGGCGGCCGCCGCATTTTTTTCATTAGCGCTGTTGTTCGAAAATCACCCCAAAGGGGAGGAGGAAGGAATGAAAGTCAAGAAGCTCGCCGCGCTGTTCGCGGTCGCCGGGATCGCTTCTCCGGCATTCGCCACCAACGGCATGAACATGGAGGGCTACGGCCCCATCGCCAGCGGCATGGGCGGCGCCTCGATGGCCTACGACAACGGCACGGCGGCCGTCATCAACAATCCGGCCACGCTCGGCCTGATGGCCGGCGGTACGAGCCGGCTCGACATCGCCGTCGGCGGCCTGCACCCGGACGTCAAGGCGAAGATGACCGGCATGCCGGACGCCAAGTCGGGCGGGGACGCCTACTACATGCCCGCGGTCGGCTATGCGCGCAAGGACGGCCCGATCACCTGGGGTGTCGGCCTGTTCTCGCAAGGCGGCATGGGCACCGAATACGCCGCCGGCACCTTCATGTCGGCAGGTTCCCCCGGTGATACCCGGTCCGAGTTGGGCGTCGGCCGCCTGATCGTGCCCGTCGCCTACCAGGCCACGCCGGATCTCACCGTCGGCGGCTCCATCGATTTCGTCTGGGCCACGCTCGACCTGAAGATGGCCGCCTCGACCACCATGCTCGGCAGTATGGTCACCGGCGGCAGCGGCACGCTCTACGGCGCGCTACCGGGACTCATGGGCATGAACTGGGCGCGCGTCGATTTCTCGGACAACAACGACTTCTCGGGCGCCGCCAAGGGGTCCGGCTTCGCCGGCAAGCTCGGCATCACCTACCGGATCACCAAGGCGCTGACGATCGGCGCAAGCTATCACTCGAAGACGGCGCTTTCCGACCTCGAGACCGGCACCAGCGGCGCGACGCTCTCGGCCGGCATGAACGGCGGCCCGGCGATGTTCACCGACAGCGGCAAGATCAAGGTCCGCGACTTCCAGTGGCCGGAGACCTACGCGGTCGGCGTCGCCTACCAGGTCATGCCGCAGCTGATGCTCGCTGCCGACGTCAAGCAGATCGCCTGGAAGAAGGTCATGAAAAGCTTCAAGATGACCTACGAGAGCGCCGGCATGGGCGGCAGCGTCGATTTCACGATGCCGCAGGAATGGAAGGATCAGACCGTCATCCAGATCGGCGCGACCTACATGGTCAATTCGCAGCTGGCCGTCCGCGCCGGCTACAACGGCTCGCGCAACCCGATTCCCGACGCCTATCTGAACGCGCTGTTCCCGGCGATCATCAAGGACCACTACACCGTCGGCATCGGCTATGCCTTCAGCAAGACCTCTGAGCTGAATGGCTCGGTGACCTTCGCGCCCAAGGTGACCCAGACCAGTGGCGCCACCGGCATCACCAACGAGCACAGCCAGACCAACTGGCAGCTGATGTATACCCAGCGCTTCTGACCGGAACGCGCCGCGGAAAGGCTGAAGGCGATCGTCCTTCAGCCTTTTTTTCGCCCGCAGGCGAACACGAAGAAGAGGAGACGAAGATGAGAAAGATACTGGCAGGCGTTGTCCTGTTCCTGACCGCGCTGGCAGCCCACGCGCTGCAGCCCTATGTCATGGGGAACAAGGTCCCCGGCGGCGATGTCAAGGCGGTCGCGGACGCGGTCGCGCAAAAACTGGCGGGCGCCGGGTTCACCGTGCTCGGCACCCACCTGCCGGCCGGGCTGCCCAAGTACGCGACCGTCGTGGTCAGCGATGCCGGCCTCGCCGAGGCGGTCAAGGCCATCGGCGGCAGCGCCATCGTCGCCCTGCCGATCCGCGTCGGCGTCAAGGCCGATGGCACCGTGTCCTACGTCAATCTCGAATATTGGCAGCGCGCCTATCTGCGCAAGGACTACGGCAAGGCCGAAGCCGCGGTCAAGGCGGCCGCCATGAGGCTCGAGCAGGCGCTCGGCGCAGGCGCGCCCTTCGGTGGCGACGTCAAGGCCGAGGATCTCGCCACCTACCGCTACATGTTCGGCATGGAGCGCTTCGACAGCGGCAATTCATTGCTCACGGAGCACAAGGGCTTCGAGGAGGCGGTCAAGGCGGTGCGCGACAATCTCGCCCGCGGCGTCAAGGGCACGGCCAAGGTCTATGAAGTGGTGGTTCCCGACCGGAAGGTCGCCGTCTTCGGCGTGGCCATGAACGATCCCGAGTACGGCGAGGGCTGGTGGGCGAACAAGATCGGCCCGGATCACATCGCGGCGTTGCCGTGGGAGGTCTTCATCGTCGGCGGCAAGGTCTATGCGCTCTACGGCCGCTTCCGCACGGCGCTCGCCTGGCCCTCGCTCGGCATGGGCCAGTTCATGGGCATCTCGATCCATCCCGACCGCACGCGCGAGATGATGGAGGCGGTCGCCGGCGCCCAGTGACGGCCGGTGGGGCGCCCGGGCCGGTGATCAGCCGCCCAGACGGGCGAGCTGTGCGGCGAGCTTGGCGCGCAGGTCGCCGAAGTTCGCCAGGCGCTCGCGTTCCTGGTTGACCACGGCGGCGGGGGCGCGCTCGACGAAGGACGGCTGGGCCAGCTTCTTCTCGGCCTTGGCGATCTCGGCCTCGACGCGATCGAGCTCGCGGCGCAGCCGTTCCTTCTCCGCGGCGAGGTCGATCTCGATCTTCAGCATCAGCCGGAAGTCGCCGACGATCTGCACCGGTGCCTCCGAGGCCGGCAGCTGCTCGCCGGCAGGGGTGACCTCCGAGAGCTTCGCCAGCGCCGCGAGGTAGGGCGCGTAGGCCTCGACCGCGGCCCGGTCGCCGGCCGCGACCAGCGGCACCTTCTGCGCGGGCGAGAGGTTCATTTCGCCGCGCAGGCTGCGGCAGGCGTTGACCATGGCCTTGAGCGTGGCCACCCACTGCTCGGCCTTCTCGTCGCAGCGGTTCAAGTCGGCGGCGGGATAGGGCTGAAGCATGATCGTCGCCGGCGTGTTACCACGGCTGAGTTTCACGCCGGCGATCGGGGCGACCGTCTGCCAGAGTTCCTCGGTGATGAACGGGATCAGTGGATGGGCGAGGCGCAAGACCGCCTCGAGCACGCGCACCAGCGTGCGCCGTGTGGCGCGCTGTGCGGCCTCCGATCCCCGCTGAAGCTGGACCTTGGCCAGTTCGAGATACCAGTCACAGTACTCGTCCCAGACGAACTCGTAGATCGCGCGGGCGAGCAGGTCGAAGCGGTAGTCGGCGAAGTGTTTCGCCACCTCGGCCTCCAGCTTCTGTAGCAGGCTGACGATCCAGCGGTCGGCCGGCGAGTAGTCGCGGGGCAGCGTCTCGTCGAGGCCGACGTCCCTGCCCTCGCAGTTCATCAGCACGAAGCGCGTCGCGTTCCAGAGCTTGTTGCAGAAGTTGCGGTATCCCTCGCAGCGCTGCATGTCGAACTTGATGTCGCGGCCCGGCGAGGCGAGCGAGGCGAAGGTGAAGCGCAGCGCGTCGGCGCCGAAGCCGGGGATGCCGTTCGGGTACTCCCTGCGCGTGCGCTTTTCGATCTGTTCGGCCTGCTTCGGATTCATGAGCCCCGTGGTGCGCTTCTTCACCAGGCTCTCGAGGTCGATGCCGTCGATCAGGTCGATCGGGTCGAGGACGTTGCCTTTCGATTTCGACATCTTCTGGCCTTCGGCATCGCGGATCAGGCCGTGCACATAGACGTCGCGGAAAGGGATCTTGCCGGTGATGTGCTTCGTCATCATCACCATGCGCGCGACCCAGAAGAAGATGATGTCGAAGCCCGTGACCAGGACGGAGGACGGCAGATAGAGATCGAGCGCCGGGTTCGACTTGGCGGGCCACTCGGGCGTCCAGTCGAGGGTCGAGAACGGCCAGAGCGCCGACGAGTACCAGGTGTCGAGCACGTCCGGGTCGCGCGCCAGGCCGCCGGAGTAGCCGTCCTGCCTCGCCAGCGCGTAGGCCTCGGCCTCGTCGTGGGCGACATAGCAGCGGCCGTCGTCGGCGTACCAGGCGGGAATCTGGTGGCCCCACCAGAGCTGGCGCGAGATGCACCAGTCCTGGATGTTGTTGAGCCACTGGTTGTAGGTGTTGACCCAGTTCTCCGGCACGAAGCGGATCTCGCCGCTGGCCACGCACTCGAGCGCCTTGGCGGCGATGCTCTTGCCGTCGGCGCCCGGCTTGGTCATGGCGACGAACCACTGGTCGGTGAGCATGGGCTCGATCACTGCATTGGTGCGGTCGCCACGCGGCACCATCAGCTTGTGGGGCTTGACCGAGACCAGCAGCCCCAGGGCTTCGAGATCGGCGACGATCGCCTTCCGCGCCTCATAGCGGTCCATGCCGCGGTACTTCTCCGGGCCGTGCTCGTTGATCCGCGCGTCGAGCGTGAAGATGTTGATCGGCGCGAGACCGTGCCGATGGCCGACCTGCCAGTCGTTGAAGTCGTGCGCCGGCGTGATCTTGACGCAGCCGGTGCCGAACTCGCGGTCGACGTAGGCGTCGGCGATCACCGGGATCGTCCGGCCGGTGAGCGGCAGCACGACATGCTTGCCGACCAGGTGCCTGTAGCGCTCGTCTTCCGGGTTCACGGCCACGGCGACGTCGCCGAGCATGGTTTCCGGCCGGGTGGTGGCCACCGTCAGCGAGCCGTTGCCGCAGGCGAACGGATAGCGGATCTCCCACATGAAGCCCTCTTCCTCCTCGCTGACGACTTCGAGGTCGGAGACGGCGGTGAGCAGCTTCGGGTCCCAGTTCACCAGCCGCTTGCCGCGGTAGATGAGGCCCTCGCGATAGAGGCGGACGAAGGTCTCGGTGACGATCTTCGACAGCCCGGCGTCCATGGTGAAGCGCTCGCGGCTCCAGTCGCAGGAGGCGCCCAGCCGGCGCATCTGTCGCGTGATGGTGCCGCCCGAGTACTCCTTCCATTCCCAGACCTTTTCGAGGAACTTCTCGCGGCCGAGATCATGGCGCGAGATGCCCTGGGCATCGAGCTGGCGCTCGACGACGATCTGCGTGGCGATGCCCGCATGGTCGGTGCCCGGCTGCCAGAGCGTGTTGTCGCCGCGCATGCGGTGGTAGCGGGTGAGCGCATCCATCAGCGTCTGGTTGAAGCCGTGACCCATGTGCAAGGTGCCGGTGACATTGGGCGGCGGCAGCAGGATGCAGAAGTTGTGCTTCTTCGAGGTGTCGAAGCCGGCCGCGAAGTAACCGGCCTTTTCCCAGATTGGATACCAGCGCCGCTCGATCTCGGCGGGTTCGAAGCTCTTGGCGAGTTCCATGACGATGCGCGGGATGAACGCCCGGTGGGGCGAAGGCAACAAAAAGGGAAATTATAGCGGGCCGGCCAGTCTCAGCCGGCGTCCTGCGGCGGCTGAGTTTCGTCGAGGGCCCGCTCCAGTTCCGGCAGCAGCGTGGTGAGGATCTGGGTCCTCACGCTGGCGACGATGCGCTCGCCCAGCCCTGCCAGTTCGCCGCGCACGATCTCGGGCAACGCGGTGGTCAGCCACACGGCCATCTCCCGATCGATGTCCGCGCGCAGCGCGGTCAGGCGTGCGGTGACGATCTCCCCGGCGAGCCGCTCGACTTCCGCGGGGTCCGGCGGCGGTCGCAGCGGCGGTTCGCGATGTGCCGTATCCGATGTCGGCAGCGGCGCGAAGGCATCGGTGACCACCACGTCCGTGAGCAGCGGCAGATCGTCGTCTTCGTCGCCGCCGGCACCGGCGGGGAGGGCGGCCGGGCTTTCCGCGTTCATCGTCATAGCCCTCCGGAGATGTCGCGGGCGTCGATGGGATAGCCGCGCTCGCGGTAGAACTTGAAACGCTCTCGCGCCGGCAGCCTGTCAGCGTCGTCGACGCTGACGATCTCGACGATTTCCTCGAAGCGCGAGAACCCCGGCGGCAACTCGTCGGCGAGGTTGAGCAGCGTGCCGTCGTGGGGCGGCTCGTCCAGCGATGCCGCGAGGACGATCGGCGTTTCCGCGGCGAGCGGGGAGTCGGCGGTGCAGTGGGGGATGAACCCGGTCGCCGGCTGCGTCCATAACAGCCGGTCCAACTGCTCGGCCCGCTGCCGGAGCGGGGCATACACCACGACCGGCCGCCGTTCCTGCCAGGCGAGCCGCAGCCAGGCCGCTGCTGCAGCGAGGCGGTCGGGCGCGCCGTGCAGGAAACGGATGTGCGTCACGGTCTGGCCGCAGCGGCACGCGCCATCAGGAAGTGGGCGAGCAGCGGCACGGGCCGGCCGGTCGAGCCTTTCTCCTTGCCCGAGCGGTAGGCCGTGCCGGCGATGTCGAGATGCGCCCAATCGAACTTCTTGGCGAAGCGGGAGAGGAAGCAGGCCGCCGTGATCGTTCCCGCCGGCCGGCCGCCGATGTTGGCCATGTCGGCGAAGTTGCTCTGCAACTGCTCCTGATAATCGTCCCACAGCGGCAGCTGCCAGGCGCGGTCGTAGGCTTCCTGCCCGGCCTCGAGCAGTTCCCGCGCAAGCGAGTCGTCGTTGGCGAGCAGACCGGTCGCGACATGGCCGAGCGCGATGACGCAGGCGCCGGTCAGCGTGGCGACGTCGACCACGCAGGCGGGATCGAAACGCTCGACATAGGTCAGCGTATCGCAGAGGATCAGCCGGCCTTCCGCGTCGGTGTTGAGGATCTCGACCGTCTGGCCCGACATCGAGGTGACGATGTCACCCGGCTTCGTCGCGCCGCCGCCCGGCATGTTCTCGGTGGCCGGGATGGCGGCGACGACGTTGATCGGCAGCTTCATCTGCCCGATCGCCTTCATCGTCCCGAGCACGCTCGCGGCGCCGGACATGTCGAACTTCATTTCGTCCATGTCCGCCGCCGGCTTGAGCGAGATGCCGCCCGTGTCGAAGGTGATGCCCTTGCCGACCAGCACCACGGGCTTGTCCTCGGCCCTGCCTCCCGAATAGCGCAGGATGATCAATTTGGGCGGCTCGTGGGAGCCGCGGGCGACCGAGAGCAAGGTGTTCATGCCCAGCTTTTCCATGTCTTCGCGTTCGAGCACCTCGACCGCCATCTCATGGGCCGCGGCCAGTTCCTTCGCCTGTTCGGCAAGATAGGCCGGCGTGCAGATGTTCGCCGGCAGGTTGGCCAGATCCCTCATCAGCGCCGTGCCGGCCGCGATCGCCTGGCCCTGGGCCAGCGCCTCCTCGGCGGGGGCCAGTTCGTTGCGGCGCTCGACGCAGAAGGTCAGCTTGCGCAGGGGGCGGCGAACTTCGTCCTTCTTCGATTTCAGCCGGTCGAAACGATAGAGCGTGTCCAGGGCGACCATCGTCGCTTGGCGGATGCGCCAGGCGACGTCGCGCTTCTTCACGGTGAGTTCGGTGAGATAGAGCGTGCCGTCGAAGCCGCCGGTTTCGTTGAGGGTCTTCACCGCCGTCGCCACCGCGGCGCGGAACTCCTTTTCCCGGAATTCTTTTTCCTTGCCTAGGCCGACGAGCAGGATACGGTCGGCCAGGGTGCCGGGAACGTTGTGCAGGAGCAGCGTCGTGCCCGCCTTGCCTTCCATGTCGCCGCGACGGAGCACGTCGCTCAGGAAACCGCGCGCCGCGTTGTCGATCACCTCGGCCGGCAGGGAGAGCTTGCGCGGTTCGAACACGCCGACGACGACGCAGGCGGTCCGCTGTTTTTCGGGGCTCCCGCTTCTTATGCTAAATTCCAATTGTTCCTCCTTGGTTTCCTGGCAGGGAAGTCTTGATATTTTCAGGCCGTTTTCCTGATCCCGCGATTATCGCCAATAGTTTTTCAAAAAGTCAAAGCCCCCGGCGGCCTCCGCCGGTGACATCGGAATGATTTTTCAGCGTGCCGCCCAGCGCGAGTTCACCCAGACGGCGGTGACCGTATTCATCGCGCTTTTCGCCATCCTGCTGACCACGCAGCTCATCCGCCTGCTCGGCCAGGCCGCCGGCGGCAAGATCACCTCTGAAGGCGTCCTCGCCCTGCTCGGCTTCGGCGCGATCAACTATCTGCCAACGGTGCTGTCGCTGACGCTGTTCATTTCGATCCTGATGACGCTGTCCCGGTCTTACCGCGATTCGGAAATGGTGATCTGGTTCTCGGCCGGCGTGCCGCTGACCGCCTGGATCCGCCCGGTGCTGAAATTCGCGCTGCCGATCGTCCTGGTGATCGCCGTGCTCTCGCTGTTTCTTTCTCCGTGGGCGCTGACCCGGAGCGCCGAGTTCCGCCAACGCATGGAGGACCGCGACGACGTCTCGCGGATCAGCCCCGGCGCCTTCCAGGAGTCCGGCCGCGCGGAGCGCGTGTTCTTCGTCGAGGGCATCGCCGGCCAGGAGGGGCGGGTCAGAAACGTTTTCGTCAGCACCGTCCAGCAGGGGCGGCTGGGCGTCGTCGTCGCCGCGGAAGGCCATGTCGCCTCGATGCCCAATGGCGACCGGTTCCTGATCCTCGACCGAGGCCGGCGCTACGAAGGCACGCCGGGAACCGCCGATTACCGGGTCATCGAGTTCGAACGTTACGGCGTCCGCGTCGAAACGCGGGAGAGCCGGGGCATCCAGCCGACACAGAAGAACATGAGCGTCGCCGAGCTGATCCGCGAGCCGACCCCCGTCAACCTCGCGGAGCTCCTCTGGCGGGTGGGCATGCCGCTGTCCGCCCTCAATCTCGCGCTGCTGGCCATCCCGCTTTCCTTCGTCAATCCACGCGCCGGGCGAACCAACAACCTCCTTCTCGCGCTGCTGACCTTCATGATCTACAGCAACCTGGTCAGCGTCAGCCAGGCCTGGGTGGCGCAGGGCCGGCTTTCGTTCGAGGTCGGCATCTGGGCGGTCCATGTGCTCATGTTCGTCGGCATGGTCGCGCTTTTCTGGCGGCGGATCAGCATCGTGCCCTGGGGCTGGCGGTGGCGCTGAGCAGCGGATTGCGGGTCTTCGAGCGTTATCTGGCGAGAGAGGTTTTCGCCTCCTCGGTATTGGTGCTGGCCGCCTTCCTCGGGTTGTTCGCCTTCTTCGATTTCGTTCACGAACTGGCGGATCTCGGCAAGGGCAACTACCAGATTCAGCATGCGCTCGGCTTCGTCGCGCTGAGCCTCCCTGGCCATGCCTACGAGCTCCTGCCGATCGCGGTGCTGATCGGCACGCTCTATGCGCTGACCATGCTCGCCCGGCATTGCGAGATCACGGTGCTGCGCGCTTCGGGGCTGTCCACCGGCGGGATGCTCTGGGGCCTCGCCAAGACGGGTATCGTCTTCGCGGCGCTGACTTTCCTGGTCGGCGAGTTCGTCGCGCCGCCCGCCGAGCGTGCCGCGCAGCAGCTGCGCCTGCAGGCGATGAGCTCGGTGGTGGCGCAGGAGTTCCGCTCCGGCCTCTGGGTCAAGGACGAACTGGCGTTCATCAATGTCCGTGAAGTGCTGCCGGACACCTCACTGCGCGGCGTGCGCATCTACCAGTTCGACGACAACCATCAGTTGCGCTCGATCAGCAGCGCGGAGTCCGGCATCTATGTCCCGCCGGACCGCTGGCGGCTCGCGGACGTCGCGCAGACCCTCTTCGAGGACGGCCGGATACGCATCGCCCGGACTCCGGAGCTCGAATGGGCGTCGGCGCTCACGCCGGACATCCTTGCCGTGCTGATGGTCGATCCCGGACGCATGTCGCTGACCAACCTCTACCGCTACATCCGCCACCTCGAGGAAAACCGGCAGAAGACCCAGCGCTACGAGATCGCCCTCTGGAAAAAACTCGTCTATCCGGTGACCGCCCTGGTGATGATGGTGCTCGCGCTGCCTTTCGGCTATCTGCGCGACCGTACCGGAAACGTCAGCTTGAAGGTGTTCGCCGGCGTCATGCTCGGCGTTACTTTCCACATGCTCAACGGGCTGTTCTCGAGTCTCGCGGTGATCAACAGCTGGCCGCCCCTCGTCGCGGCCGTCACACCGAGCGCGCTGTTCCTCCTCGCCGCCGCGGGAATGTTGTGGTGGGTGGAGCGCCGCTGAATTCGATCCGGGTGCCGGCCAGCCGGTCATGCAGGAACTGGCGGTCGCGATCGACGAAGGCCCAGAGGATGCCGATGCCAAAGAGGCCGATGCTCGGCCAGGCGAGCACGTAACGAGCCGCGAGTTGGCGCAGTTTCGGCGATTTGCCGTCGGCGGCGGCGATGCGCAGCTTCCAGGTCCGCATCGCCAGCGTCTGCCGGCCGCCATGCCAATGCCAGACGAAATAGGCCGCCAGGCCGAGGAACACATACACCCGCACCCAGGGGATCGGCAACAGCGTCTGCGTGCCCCAGCCGAGGATGATCAGCGGAATGATGAGAATCGCCAGAACGCCGACCAGCAGCAGCGCCTCGTAGCTCATGGCGCCCAGCCGGCGACCGATGCCGGGGAGTGCGGGCTCGCGTTCGCTCATCGGCCGGGTGCCTGGATCGCGGGTCGGTCGGCGGGAGTCGCAGGCTGGCCGAGCGGAGGAATCAGCGCGGGTCTCGGCCGTGCCGGCGAAGCGGAGTCCTGTCCGCGGGCGGCTGCTGCCTTTCTCTCGGCCGACTTGGCGAGCGCGGATGCCTTCAGGCGCTGCTTTTCCTCGTCCGGCAGCGCCTCGTAGCGCTCCCATTTCTTCTTGAGCGCTTCGCGCTCCTCCGGGCTCGCCTGCCGGACCTGCTTGTATTTTTCACGCGCCTGGCGGCGCTCCTCGGGCGACATCGCCACCCACTCCCGCATCCGCTGCTGGGTCCGCGCCTGCTCCTCGGGTGAAAGCTGCGGGTAGCGGTCGGCGATCTCGAGCCATTTCTTCTTCCGCGTCGCCTCCAGCTGGTCCCACTCGGATGCCAGCGGCGCGAGGACCTGCTGGCGGGCCGGGGACAGCTCGTGCCATTTGGGCGGCAGCACCAGATCCACGACGGCGAACGCCGGGCTCATCAGGCCGGCGAGAATCACTCCGCCAAGGACTCTTCGGACTGCGCTTCCGAATCCTCTGCGCTCAGACGTTCCAGCCATTCCATGAAGCCCTGATCCGAATACGCGCCCGGGGGTACCTCGTCCGAGAGCAAGGCGCTGTCGATCTCGGCGAGTTCGGTCGCTTTTTCGGCATTCTGCCAGAGGTTGGCGCCCATCGCCCCGATCAGCAGGGCGATCGCGGCCAGGATGCCGCGGTAGTGATCGTGCAGGGGCTCGCCCAGGAAATGCCCGATACGTTCCAGCCCGTGGCCGATCCCGGCAAAACCGAGCACGGGCGCGCTCGCGCGCTGCCGCTCTAGCGCCGTCATCCGGATGCGCCGCAGCCTTGCAGCCGTCTTCTCGTCGAGCTCAGTCGCGCCCTGGTCGAGCAGACCGCAGATCCGGTAGGCGAGCCGGTCGTCCGTCGATGGTCGTTCTTCGTGTTTCATCATCATCATGCATTGCCGGCGCCGCCGGGCCCGGGGCTGGCGCCGACTGGCGTGTTACCGTGGCTGAGTTTCGTCACAACGTGATTCCCTTGGCCTTCAACGCCGCCGCGAGGGTGTGCGTGGCGCGGGAGCAATGCGTCTTCACGCTGCCCTCGGAACACCCCATCGCAGCGGCGGTTTCGGCGATGTCCATGTCTTCCCAGTAACGCAGCAGGAACGCCTCGCGTTGACGGGCCGGCAGGCGGCTGATCTCCGCCTCGAGGATGGCGAGGATCTGGCGCTGCTCCAGGGCGCCTTGGGGGCTCTCCGCCGGGGAGCCTTCTCCGCCCGGCAGGGTTTCGAGCGGATCCGATTCCTCGTCTTCGTCGGACGAGAAGGCCGACAGCAGGGTCGTCCAGGTCGAGCGGACCTTCTGGCGCCTGTAGTGGTCGCGGATGGTGTTCTGCATGATCCGCTGGAAAAGCAGCGGCAATTCTTCTGCCGGACGGTCGCCGTACTTCTCCGAAAGCTTGAGCATCGCATCCTGGACGATGTCGAGGGCCGCATCTTCGTCGCGCACCGCGAACATCGCCTGCTTGAACGCGCGCCTTTCGACGCCGGCAAGGAAATCGGAAAGCTGCGCGGGGGTCGCCAGGGCGGAAATCCTCGTCGAGAGTGGGAACTTCGCCTGGGTCGAAGCCGGTGGCCGCCTTGACCAATGGCGCCCGAGCCAGTAAGGTAACGCGCTTTCGGCCGAATTCCCTTTGATCTGGAAGAAGCGATGCAGTTGACTGGCGCAGAGATTGTAATCAGGTGCTTGCAGGAAGAAAAGGTAGAGCACGTCTTCGGTTATCCGGGCGGTTCTGTCCTCTTCATCTACGACGAGTTGTTCAAGCAGGATCAGGTGAAGCACGTCCTCGTCCGCCACGAGCAGGGCGCGGTGCATGCGGCCGATGCCTATTCGCGTTCCTCGAACAAGGTGGGCGTGGCAATGGTCACGTCGGGGCCCGGCGTCACCAATGCCGTCACCGGCATCGCCACGGCCTACATGGACTCGATTCCAATGGTGATCCTCACCGGCCAGGTGCCGACCGCCTACATCGGCCAGGACGCCTTCCAGGAGGCCGACACGGTCGGCATCACCCGTCCCTGCGTCAAGCACAACTTCCTCGTCAAGGACGTCAAGGATCTCGCCGTCACGATCAAGAAGGCCTTTTACCTGGCGAAAACCGGTCGTCCGGGCCCGGTGCTGGTCGACATCCCCAAGGACATCACGGTCCAGAAGTGCGAGTTCCAGTACCCCAAGACCATCTCGATGCGTTCCTACAACCCGGTGGTCAAGGGCCATGCGGGCCAGATCAAGAAGGCGCTGCAACTGCTGCTTGAAGCCAAGCGGCCGATCATCTACACCGGCGGCGGCGTCATCCTCTCGGACGCCGCGGACAAGCTGACGCGGCTGACCAAGCTCCTGGGCTTCCCGATCACCCAGACGCTCATGGGGCTCGGCGGCTACCCGGCTACGGATGCCCAGTTCCTCGGCATGCTCGGCATGCACGGCACCTTTGAGGCGAACATGGCCATGCAGCACGCCGACGTCGTCCTCGCCATCGGCGCCCGCTTCGATGACCGCGTGATCGGCAACCCCGCGCACTTCGGCCAGATCGCGCGCAAGATCATCCACATCGACATCGATCCGTCGAGCATCTCCAAGCGCGTGCGCGTCGACATCCCGATCGTCGGCAACGTGCCCGACGTCCTCGACGAAATGCTCCGCCAGATCGAGACGGCCGAGGCCAAGCCCGATGCCAAGGCGCTCGCCGCCTGGTGGAAGGAGATCGAAGGCTGGCGCGCCCGCCATTGCCTCAAGTACAAGCAGGGCAAGGACATCATCAAGCCGCAGTACGTGGTCGAGAAACTCTACGAGGTGACGGGTGGCGATGCCTTCATCACCTCCGACGTCGGCCAGCACCAGATGTTCGCCGCGCAGTTCTACAAGTTCGACAAGCCGCGCCGCTGGATCAACTCCGGGGGCTTGGGCACCATGGGCTTCGGCCTGCCCGCGGCGATGGGCGTCCGTTTCGCCAATCCGAAGGCGCAGGTCGCCTGCATCACCGGCGAAGGCTCGATCCAGATGTGCATCCAGGAACTCTCCACCTGCAAGCAGTACCGGCTGCCGATCAAGATCGTCAATCTCAACAACGGCTATCTCGGCATGGTCCGCCAGTGGCAGGAGATGTTCCACGGCAACCGCTATTCCGAATCCTACGTCGATGCGCTGCCGGATTTCGTCAGGCTCGCAGAAGCCTACGGCCACGTCGGCATGCGCATCGAGAAGCCGGCCGACGTCGAGCCGGCGCTGCGCGAGGCCTTCGGCAAGCACAAGAACGACCTCGTGTTCATGGACTTCGTCATCGACCCCAAGGCCAACGTCTATCCGATGGTCGCGGCCGGCAAGGGACTGTCCGAAATGATCCTGGCGGAGGAGCTCTGATCATGCGCCACATCATTTCCATCCTGCTCGAGAACGAATCCGGCGCCCTCTCGCGCGTCTCCGGCCTCTTCTCGGCGCGCGGCTACAACATCGAATCGCTGACCGTGGCGCCGACCGAAGACGCCTCGCTCTCGCGCATGACCATCGTCACCGTCGGCTCCGACGACATCATCGAGCAGATCACCAAGCAGCTCAACAAGCTGATCGACGTGGTCAAGGTGGTCGACCTGTCGGAGGCGGCGCACATCGAGCGCGAGCTGATGCTGGTCAAGGTGCGCGCCACCGGCAAGGACCGCGAGGAGATGAAGCGCGTCGCCGACATCTTCCGCGGCCGTATCATCGACGTCACCGAATCGAGCTACGTGATCGAGCTGACCGGCAACACGGCCAAGCTCGACGCCTTCCTCGACGCCATCGACCGTTCCCTGATCCTCGAGACGGTACGGACCGGCGTCTGCGGCATCGGCCGCGGCGACCGCATCCTGCGCGTCTAATCCTTTTCCGCAACAGTCTTCCCAAGAGGGGTTTGAAATGAAGGTCTATTACGACAAGGACGCCGACCTGTCGCTGATCAAGAACAAAAAGGTCACCATCGTCGGTTACGGTTCGCAGGGCCATGCCCATGCCCAGAACCTGAAGGATTCGGGGGTCAAGGTCACGGTCGGCCTGCGCAAGGGTGGCGCCTCGTGGGACAAGGCCAAAAAGGCCGGCCTCAAGGTCGAGGAGGTCGGCAAGGCCGTCAAGGATGCCGACGTCGTCATGATGCTGCTGCCCGACGAGACCATCCCGTCGGTCTATTACGCTGACGTCGAGCCGAACATGAAGAAGGGCGCGGCGCTCGCCTTCGCCCACGGTTTCAACATCCACTACAACCAGGTCGTGCCGCGCGACGACCTCGATGTCATCATGATCGCGCCCAAGGGCCCCGGCCACACCGTGCGCTCGGAATACCTGCGCGGCGGCGGCGTGCCTTCGCTGATCGCCGTCTATCAGGACAAGAGCGGCAAGGCGAAGGACATCGCGCTCTCCTACGCCGCCGCCAATGGCGGCACCAAGGGCGGCGTCATCGAGACCACCTTCCGCGAGGAGACCGAGACCGACCTGTTCGGTGAGCAGGCCGTGCTCTGCGGCGGTGCGGTCGAGCTGGTGAAGATGGGCTTCGAGACCCTGGTCGAGGCGGGCTACCCAGCCGAGATGGCCTATTTCGAGTGCCTGCATGAGCTGAAGCTGATCGTCGACCTGATGTACGAGGGCGGCATCGCCAACATGAACTACTCCATCTCCAATAACGCGGAGTATGGCGAGTACGTGACCGGCCCCGAGGTCATCAACGAGCAGTCCCGCGCGGCCATGCGGAACGCCCTCAAGCGCATCCAGAACGGTGAATACGCCAAGATGTTCATCCAGGAAGGCCGTCTGAACTATCCGTCCATGACCGCCCGCCGCCGCCAGAACGCCGAGCACGCTATCGAGCAGACCGGCGCCAAGCTGCGTGCGATGATGCCCTGGATCCAGAAGAACAAGATCGTCGACCAGACCAAGAACTGACCGAGGGTCGGATCGCTTCCAAGGCCGCCAGCGTGCGGCCTTTTTTGTGGCCGAGTGATGGATCAGGACTTAAACTCATCTTCCTGCCCATGCCTATCCCTTAAAGCACCGTATGGATTCCAACCCTGACATGGTCCACGAGCCCCTTGAGCGCCCACGCGGCAAGGCCATCTACCTTTTGCCCAACCTGATCACCACGGCGGCGCTGTTCTCCGGTTTCTACGCCATCATCGCCGCGACCCACGGCAAGTTTGAGCAGGCGGCCATGGCCGTCTTCCTGGCCATGGTGTTCGATGGGCTGGATGGGCGCGTGGCGCGTCTGACCCATACTCAGAGCGCCTTCGGTGTGCAGTACGACAGCCTCTCGGATGTGATCGCCTTCGGCGTCGCCCCGGCCGTGGTGGTCTACCTGTGGGCGCTCTCAGGCATCGAGGGGCGCTGGGGCTGGGTGGGGGCCTTCGTCTACGTCGCCGGCGCGGCCCTGCGTCTGGCGCGCTTCAATGTGCAGGTCGATACCACCGACAAGAATGTCTTCATCGGCTTGGCCAGTCCTGCGGCGGCCGCGCTGGTGATGGGCATGGTCTGGGTCGGGGTCGAGAACGCATGGGACGCATCCAGCCATGCGGGCTGGGTCTGGCTTGTGACCGTCGGGGCGGGGTTGTTGATGGTCAGTAGTCTGCCGTACGCCAGCTTCAAGGGGTTCGACTTGCGGCGGCGGGTGTCCTATTTGAGCGTGCCGCTCATACTCATCGTGTTCGCCCTGGCCATGCGCGATTTTGCCCTCACCTTGTGGGGCATCTTCCTCGTCTATGCGCTGTCCGCGCCGGCCTATGTGTTGTACCGCCGCGTGGTGCGGCTCGCTCGCTCTTGAAGTGGGTCTTGGGTTGCCTTTATATTCGAAACCATGAACGGTCATCTCCGCCATGCCTCTGCCCTTCGCTCCCGGGCCTCTCTGCTAGGCCTGCGACTGCTGCCGCGCCGCGGCAACTGAATCTCCATGCCTGGCGAGGCCCAATACGCACCCACCGAATTCAGAATCTCCCGCCCCGAGGCTCGGCGCACCCTTGGTACGTTGCGCGAGCGAACAAGCCTGGGGCCGTGAAATCGCAGGAATCAAGTTCATGAGTAACAACAAGCTCATCATTTTCGACACCACCTTGCGCGACGGCGAGCAGAGCCCCGGCGCGTCCATGACCCGTGATGAGAAGATCCGCATTGCCCGTGCGCTCGAGCGCATGCGGG
>CAZGYD010000096.1:0-5957 GCA_964530115.1 uncultured Rhodocyclaceae bacterium
GGCAAGATGTTCTACGTGCCCTCGATGTCGGCGCGCACCGTGGTCTACAAGGGCATGCTGCTCGCCGACCAGGTCGGCGAATACTTCCTCGATCTTCAGGATCCCCGCCTGGTCACGGCGCTGGCGCTGGTGCACCAGCGCTTCTCGACCAACACCTTCCCGACCTGGGACCTCGCCCACCCGTTCCGCATGATCGCGCACAACGGCGAGATCAACACCCTGCGCGGCAACGTGAACTGGATCCGCGCGCGCGAGCACAACATCTCCTCGCCGCTCTTCGGCGAGGATCTGGAAAAGATCTGGCCGCTGATCTATGAGGGCCAGTCCGACTCGGCGAGCTTCGACAACGCGCTCGAACTGCTGGTCATGGGCGGCTACAGCCTGCCGCACGCGATGATGATGCTGATCCCCGAGGCCTGGGCCGGCAACCCGCTGATGGACGAGGACCGGCGCGCCTTCTACGAGTACCACATGGCGCTGATGGAGCCGTGGGACGGCCCCGCCGCGGTGGCGTTCACCGATGGCCGGCAGATCGGCGCCACGCTCGACCGCAACGGTCTACGTCCCGCCCGCTACCTGGTCACCGACGACGACCTCGTGGTCATGGCCTCGGAAATCGGCGTGCTGCCGATCCCCGAGGAGCGGATCGTCAAGAAGTGGCGACTCCAGCCCGGCAAGATGCTGCTCATCGACCTGGAGAAGGGCCGCATCATCGACGACGAGGAGATCAAGCGGCAGCTGGCGTCGGCCCGGCCCTATCGCCAGTGGATCGACAAGTCGCGCCATTACGTCGACGAGATGCCCGAGGTCAAGGCGCCGGCGAAGCTCCATGCGCCGCTCCTCGACCTCCAGCAGGCCTTTGGTTTCACGCAGGAGGACCTCAAGTTCATCCTCGAACCGATGGCCATCAACGGCGAGGAGGCGACCGGCTCGATGGGCAACGACACGCCGCTGCCGGTGCTCTCGAACCGCAGCAAGCCGCTGTTCAACTACTTCAAGCAGCTGTTCGCCCAGGTGACGAACCCGCCGATCGATCCGATCCGCGAAGAGATCGTCATGTCGCTGATCTCGCTCGTGAGCCCGCAGCCCAACCTGCTCGGCATCGACGAGAAGGAGCCGACGCCGCGGCTCGAGGTGCATCAGCCGGTGCTCTCGCCCGGCGACATGGCCAAGCTGCGGCAGATCGACAAGCTGACCGGGGGCGTGTTCCGCTCGAAGGTGATCGACATCACCACGCCAGCCAGCGAAGGGCCGGCCGGCATGAGCCGGGCCCTCTACGACGTCTGCCTCGAGGCCGAGCGCGCGGTCGGCGAGGGCTTCAACGTCGTGATCCTTTCCGATCGCAACGTCGATGCGCGGCGCGCCGCCATCCCCTCGCTGCTGGCCTGTGCGGCCGTGCACCATCATCTCGTCCGCGCCGGCAGCCGTACCCGCTGCGGCCTGGTCGTCGAATCGGGCGACGCGAGGGAAGTGCACCACTTCGCGCTGCTCGCGGGGTACGGTGCCCAGGCGATCCACCCCTGGCTCACCTTCGCCACGCTCGATGACATGGCGCCGCGGCTCCCGGGCAAGCCGGCGGCCTACGAGTGCCACAAGCGCTACATCAAGGCGATCGGCAAGGGCCTCATGAAGGTCATGTCGAAGATGGGCATCTCGACCTACCAGTCGTACTGCGGCTCGCAGATCTTCGAGGCCGTCGGCCTGTCGTCGGAATTCGTCTCGCGCTACTTCACGGGCACGCCGACGAAGATCGAGGGCATCGGCCTCAAGGAGGTGGCGCTCGAAGCGCTCAACACGCACGCCGCCGCCTTCGGCAACGACCCGGTGCTGGCGAACATGCTCGACGTCGGCGGCGAGTACGCCTTCCGCGTCCGCGGCGAGGAGCACATGTGGACGCCGGACGCGATCGCCAAGCTCCAGCACTCGACGCGTTCGGGCAAGTACGAGACCTACGAGGAATACGCGCGCATCATCAACGACCAGAGCCGGCGCCACATGACGCTGCGCGGCCTGTTCGAGATCCGGCCGGCCGGGCCGGCGGTGCCGATCGAGGAAGTCGAGCCGGCCAGCGAGATCGTCAAGCGCTTCGCCACCGGCGCGATGTCGCTCGGCTCCATCTCCACCGAGGCGCACACCACGCTGGCCATCGCCATGAACCGTATCGGCGGCAAGTCGAACACCGGCGAGGGCGGCGAGGACCCGACGCGCTTCAAGCCCGTCCAGGGCGGCAAGAAGCTCTCGGAGCTCATCGGCGCGAGCCGCGTCGAGCGCGACATCGTCCTCAAGGAAGGCGACAGCCTGCGCTCGGCGATCAAGCAGGTCGCCTCGGGCCGCTTCGGTGTCACCATCGAATACCTCGTCAATTCCGACCAGATCCAGATCAAGATGGCCCAGGGCGCCAAGCCCGGCGAGGGCGGCCAGCTGCCCGGCCACAAGGTCTCCGAGTACATCGGCTTCCTGCGCCACTCGGTGCCGGGCGTGCAGCTCATTTCGCCGCCGCCGCACCACGACATCTACTCGATCGAGGATCTGGCGCAGCTCATCCACGACCTCAAGAACGCCAACCCGAACGCCTCGATCTCGGTGAAGCTGGTCTCGGAATCCGGCGTCGGCACGGTCGCCGCCGGCGTTTCCAAGGCCAAGGCCGATCATCTGGTCATCTCCGGCCACGATGGCGGCACGGGCGCCTCGCCGCTCTCCTCGATCAAGCACGCCGGCACGCCCTGGGAGCTCGGTCTCGCGGAGACGCAGCAGACCCTGGTGCTCAACCGCCTGCGCGGCCGCATCCGCGTACAGGTCGATGGCCAGATGAAGACCGGGCGCGACGTGATCGTCGGCGCGCTGCTCGGGGCCGACGAGTTCGGCTTCGCCACCGCGCCGCTGGTCGTCGAGGGCTGCATCATGATGCGCAAGTGCCATCTCAACACCTGTCCGGTCGGCGTCGCCACGCAGGACCCGGTGCTGCGCCGGCGCTTCTCGGGCCAGCCCGAGCACGTCGTCAACTACTTCTTCTTCGTCGCCGAGGAAGCGCGGCGCATCATGGCCCAGATGGGCATCCGCCGCTTCGACGACCTCATCGGTCGCTCCGATCTCCTCGACATGCGGGCGGGCATCGACCACTGGAAGGCACGCGGCCTCGACTTCTCGCGCATCTTCTACATGCCGACGGTCGGCCCGGAGGTCGCCCGCTTCCACTGCGAGGTCCAAGACCACAACCTCGCCGGCGCCCTCGACCACGAACTGATCCGCCAGGCGAAGCCGGCGCTCGAGGAGCGCCGCAAAGTCAGCTTCGAGGTCGCCGTGAGGAACCGCAACCGCACCGTGGGCACCATGCTCTCGCACGAGGTAGCCAAGCGCTACGGCCACGCCGGGCTGCCGGACGACACCATCCACATCCGCCTGACCGGCACCGCGGGCCAGAGCTTCGGCGCTTTCCTCGCACGCGGCATCACGCTCGAGCTTTTCGGTGAGGCCAACGATTACGTCGGCAAGGGCCTGTGCGGCGGCACCATCGTCGTCCGGCCGCAACCGGGTTTCCGCGGCAAGCCCTGCGAGAACATCATCGTCGGCAACACGGTCCTCTACGGCGCGATCGAAGGTGAAGTGTTCTTCCGCGGCGTCGCCGGCGAGCGTTTCTGCGTGCGCAATTCCGGCGCCACCGCGGTCGTCGAGGGCACCGGCGACCACTGCTGCGAGTAC
Source organism: uncultured Rhodocyclaceae bacterium (assembly GCA_964530115.1). Lineage (GTDB taxonomy): Bacteria > Pseudomonadota > Gammaproteobacteria > Burkholderiales > Rhodocyclaceae > Fen-999. Next base: position 3,700 of record CAZGYD010000096.1, read on the forward strand.
ATGACCGGCGGCACCGTCGTCGTCCTCGGCCGCACCGGCCGCAATTTCGCCGCCGGCATGTCGGGCGGCATCGCCTACGTGTTCGACGAGGACGGCAGCTTCGAGAAGCGCTGCAACCCGGCCATGGTCAAGCTCGAGAAGGTGCTGCCGGCCGCCGAGCAGCCCGACGATGGCACGCGCCACAAGGGCATGGCCGACGAGGTCCTGCTCAAGGGCTTGATCGAGAAGCATCTCGCCGCGACGGACAGCGAGATGGCGCGCCGCGTGCTTGCCGACTGGCCGGCCTCCCGCGCGAAGTTCGTCAAGGTGTTTCCGCACGAGTACCGCCGCGCGCTCAAGGAAATCGCGGCGTCCCAGGAACGAAAGGTGGCATGATGGGCAAGCCCACGGGTTTTCTCGAATTCGAACGCCAGGCCGAGGCCTACGCGCCGGTCGAAGAGCGGCTGAAGAACTACCGAGAGTTCGTCGCCCGGCTTTCCGACGATCAGGCCAAGATCCAGGGCGCGCGCTGCATGGACTGCGGCATCCCGTTCTGCAACAACGGCTGCCCGGTCAACAACAACATTCCGGATTTCAACGACGCGGTCTATCGCGGCAATTGGCGCGAAGCGATCGAAATCCTGCATTCGACCAACAACTTCCCGGAGATGACCGGCCGCATCTGCCCCGCGCCCTGCGAGGCCGCCTGCACGCTCGGCATCAATGCCGAGCCGGTCGGCATCAAGTCGCTCGAGCACGCGATCATCGACAAGGCCGGCGAGAACGGCTGGGTGGTGCCGATGATCGCGACGAAAAAGACCGGCAGGAAGGTCGCCATCGTCGGCTCCGGGCCGGCCGGGCTCGCCTGCGCGCAACAGCTCGCGCGCGCCGGCCACGACGTCACGGTCTTCGAAAAGAACGACCGCATCGGCGGCCTGCTGCGCTACGGCATTCCCGATTTCAAGCTCGACAAGCGGCTCGTCGACTGGCGGCTCGCCCAGCTCGAGGCCGAGGGGGTCCGCTTCGTCACTCGCACGCTCGTCGGCAGCGACATGCCCAAGGGAGTCGCCAACGATGCGACGAAGGTCGTCGCCCCGGAAAAGCTGATGACGGACTTCGATGCCGTGGTGCTCGCCGGCGGCGCGGAAACCCCGCGTGACCTGCCGATCCCGGGGCGGGAACTCGCGGGTGTCCATTTCGCGCTCGAATTCCTCATTCCGCAGAACAAGGAAGTCGCGGGCGGCCGCAAGAATCCGATCTCGGCCAAGGGCAGGCACGTCGTCGTCATCGGCGGTGGCGATACCGGCTCGGACTGCGTCGGCACCTCGAACCGGCACGGGGCCGCCTCGGTGACGCAGATCGAACTGCTGCCCAAGCCGCCCGAGCAGGAGAACAAGCCGCTCGTCTGGCCTTACTGGCCGACCAGGCTGCGCACCTCCTCGTCGCACGAGGAAGGTTGCCGGCGCGAATGGTCGGTCGTGACCAAGGAATTCATCGGCGAGAACGGCAAGCTCAAGGCGCTCAAGTGCGCCCGGCTCGACTGGTCCGGCGGCAAGATGACCGAGATTCCGGGCAGCGAATTCGAGATCAAAGCCGACCTCGCCTTCCTTGCCATGGGCTTCACGCAGCCGGTCGCCTCCGTGCTCGACGGCTTCGGCGTCGCCCGCGATGCGCGCGGCAACGCCGCCGCGACGACCGACGGCAAGGGCTGCTACGCGACCAACGTGCCCAGGGTCTTCGCCGCCGGCGACATGCGCCGCGGGCAGTCGCTGGTCGTGTGGGCGATCCGCGAGGGCCGCCAGTGCGCCCGGGCGGTCGATGAGTTCCTGATGGGCAGCTCGGTCCTGCCGCGGTAGGAGAGGTCGCGGACCGCCCCGGGCTGCTGTCGCAGCCCGCTGGGCGAGGGCAAGGACGTCGCTCCGGGGCCCGCGTTGGGCGCGTGCCGCCATTGCGCCCGGGCTGCAGATGAGGTCCTGGTGGGCAGTTGGGTTCTGCCGCGGACGGCAGGGTTGCCGCTCGTCCGTGGCTAGTGGTCCCGCCTCCTTGGAGATGGACAGGGACATGCAGCGCTCCGGTTGGGCCAGTGCCCCGCCCACCGACCTATCGGTGTCCTGGAAGTCGATGTGATCGTCGTGCTCGCCCACGGCGGCCTTGCTGGAGGGGGTGTAGATCGGCTCCGGCAGCTTGTCGGCCAGGCGCAGCCCTGCGGGAAGGGGGATGCCGCACACCTTGCCTGTGGCCTGGTAGTCCTTCCAGCCGGAGCCGATCAGGTAGCCGCG
>CAZGYD010000097.1:0-16739 GCA_964530115.1 uncultured Rhodocyclaceae bacterium
GGGACAGAGGTAGCCTGGCGCATAGAGAGGTGCGGTGAGGTCCGCGTGATCGGGCGCGGCATCCGCCGCGGCCGCCACCGCGGGCTTGGCGCGGAAGGCGACGCCAAGGCCCGCCTCCCCCAGCATGGCCAGATCGTTGGCCCCGTCGCCGACAGCAAGCGTGGCGGCGGGCGGCACACCGAGCTGCGCGGCAAGCTCCCGCAGCGAGGCGGGCTTGGCCTGCTTGCCGAGGATCGGCTCCCGGACCGTTCCGGCAAGGCGCCCGTCCTCGACGTCGAGGATATTGGCGCGGTTCTCATGGAAGCCCAGCATGGCGGCGATGCGGCTTGTGAACACGGTGAAGCCGCCCGAGACGAGCGCGGTATGGCAGCCATGGGCGCGCAGGGTCGCCAGCAACGCCTTGCCGCCGGAGGTGAGCGTGATGCGGCTTGCGATGATCTCCTCGACGACGCCGACGGGCAGGCCCTTCAGCAGCGCCACGCGCTCGCGCAGCGCCGGCTCGAAGGCGAGCTCGCCGCGCATGGCGCGCTCGGTTATGGCCGAGACCTCGGCCTTCAGGCCGACGTAATCCGCCAGTTCATCGATGCACTCCTGGCCGATCATGGTCGAATCCATATCGGCCAGGAACAGCGCCTTGCGCCGATGCGCCACGGGCTGGACGATGACGTCAACCGGCAATGCCAAAGCCGTGCGCACGCGTGCTGCGAGGGCGCGAGGCTCGGCATCAGGCCTTGCGAACGGGATATCGGCCGCGATACCGCTGGCGAGCCATGTGGCTGCGGCCGGATGCGGAAGCGCGTCTGCAGCGCGCGCCAACGCCGCGCCGTCGAGCACGGGGTTGTCCGGATGGGCGATGAGGGTTGCGACAAAAGCCATGGAGACGGACACGCTCAGCGAAAGGGACCGGTTCAGCGCGACCGGCCTGGAGGCCGTGCTCATCGCAGGTCCGACCGCGAGCGGCAAGTCGGCCTTCGCGATCGAGGTCGCGCGGGCGACCGGCGGCGTCATCGTCAACGCCGACTCGATGCAGATGTATCGCGATCTCGCCATCCTGACCGCGCGCCCGACGCCGGCGGACGAGGCCAGCGTGCCGCACCGGCTCTACGGCGTCATCGACGGGGCGGAAAACTTCTCGGTGGGCCGCTACGCGGCATTGGCCAGCGAGACGCTCTGCGCGCTCTGGGCGGAAAGTCGTCTGCCGATCCTTGTTGGCGGAACGGGGCTCTATTTCGCGGCTCTGGAGCAGGGCCTGAGCGAGATACCCGCCATCCCCGAGGCCGTGCGTGCGGCTGAGCGGGCGGCCTGCCATGGCGTTGCGACCTGCGATCTGCATGCGCGCCTCGCACGGCTCGATCCTTCCGAGGCGGCACGGGTGAGACAGAGCGACCGGTTGCGCGTGATGCGCGCGCTGGAGGTGATCGCCGCGACGGGGCGTCCGCTCAGCGCCTTCCATGGCAGCCGCAGCGCGGGCGTCCTGATGGGGCGACGGGTGATCCGCCTGTTCCTCGCGCCGGAAAGGGCGGTCGTCCATGCGGCGATCGACCGGCGTTTCGAGGCCATGATCGCCGCCGGCGCGATCGACGAGGTGCGAGCGCTCGCCGCGCGCGAGCTCGATCCGCTCCTGCCGATCATGCGGGCCCATGGCGCGCCGGCGCTGATGGCGCATCTAAAGGGCCAGTTGTCGCTGGCCGAGGCCATCCGGCGCGGGCAGGCGGATACGCGCGCCTATGTGAAGCGCCAGTTCACCTGGTTCCGCCGGCAGGGCGAGGCCTGGCGCTGGCTGCCCGATGAGCGTGCGCGGCAGGAGGCGCTGGCGGCAATTGTCGAGACGTGGCGACCCGACGAAAGGGCGGCTTGACCACGCCGCGCCCATTGACTAGCGTGCGGCAACTTTTGAACAGGAGACGCGCGTGCTGCGCAAGCTTCTTATCGTAGGAATGCGCCGGTAGGGGCGGTTGGTCGACAACCGCGGCCCCATGCCGGCGCGCATGCCAAGGTCCCTCTCACGGGGCCTTTTTTGTTGCCTTCATCAACCTGCAGCCTCAGCCCTTCGAACGCGACCCTGCTGAAGCCGCCGACCTGAACATGGGAGCCTGACCGATGAGCGAGATGATGACCGGCGCCGAAATGGTGGTGCGCGCACTGCAGGATCAGAACGTCGATTTCATCTTCGGCTATCCGGGCGGCGCGGTCCTGCCGATCTATGACGCGATGTTCCAGCAGGAGAAGCTCAAGCACATCCTGGTCCGCCACGAGCAGGCGGCGGTGCATGCGGCGGAGGGCTATGCGCGCTCGTCCGGCAAGTGCGGCGTCGTGCTGGTGACCTCCGGCCCCGGCGCCACCAATGCCGTGACCGGTCTCACCGACGCGCTGATGGACTCGATCCCGCTGGTCTGCATCACCGGCCAGGTGCCCACCCACCTCATTGGCTCTGACGCCTTCCAGGAATGTGACACCGTCGGCATCACGCGCTCCTGCACCAAGCACAACTACCTCGTGAAGCGGATCGAGGACCTGCCCCGCATCCTGCACGAGGCGTTCTATGTCGCCACCCACGGCCGCCCTGGTCCCGTGGTGATCGACATTCCGAAGGACATCCAGTTCGCGAAGGGCAGCTACACGCGCCCGCGCGACAACCAGCACAAGACCTATCGCCCGACGGTGAAGGGCGACCTGTCGAAGATCCGCCAGGCCATCGAGCTGATGGCGAAGGCGAAGCGCCCGGTGTTCTACACCGGCGGCGGCGTCATCAACTCGGGCCCGCATGCCTCCGCGCTGCTGCGCGAACTGGTCAGGCTCACCGGTTTCCCGATCACCTCGACGCTGATGGGGCTGGGCGCCTATCCGGCCGCCGACAGGCAATGGCTCGGCATGCTCGGCATGCACGGCACCTACGAGGCGAACCTCGCCATGCACGGCTGCGACGTGATGATCAACATCGGCGCGCGCTTCGATGATCGCATCACGGGGCGCCTCGATGCGTTCTCGCCGAACTCGCGCAAGATCCATGTCGACATCGACCCGTCCTCGATCAACAAGAACGTCAAGGTCGAGGTCCCGATCGTGGGTGACTGCGCCCATGTGCTGGAAGACATGGTGCGGCTGTGGCGCGAGCTCAGCCCGCAGGTCGACAAGGCTGCGCTGAAGGCGTGGTGGGGCGAGATCGACGGCTGGCGGGCGCGCAACTCACTCGCCTACCGGAACTCCGACAGCGTGATCAAGCCGCAATACGCCGTGCAGCGGCTGTATGAGCTGACGAAGAACCGCGATGTCTATGTCACGACGGAGGTCGGACAGCACCAGATGTGGGCGGCGCAATATTTCCACTTCGAGGAGCCCAACCGCTGGATGACCTCGGGCGGGCTCGGCACCATGGGCTACGGCCTGCCCGCCGCCATCGGCGTGCAGCTGGCGCACCCCAGGGCGCTGGTCGTGGACATCGCGGGCGAGGCCTCGATCCTGATGAACATGCAGGAGATGTCGACCGCGCTGCAGTATCGGCTGCCGGTGAAGATCTTCATCCTGAACAACGAATACATGGGCATGGTGCGCCAGTGGCAGGAGCTGCTGCATGGCGGGCGCTATTCCTCCAGCTATTCCGAGGCGCTGCCAGACTTCGTCAAGCTGGCGGAGGCCTATGGCGGCCACGGGATCCGCTGCCACGATCCGGCGAAGCTCGACGATGCGATCATGGAGATGATCGAGACGCCGAAGGCGGTGATCTTCGACTGCATCGTCGCCAAGGAGGAGAACTGCTTCCCGATGATCCCGTCGGGCAAGGCGCACAACGAGATGATCCTCAACGACTTTGCCGGCGACACCAAGACCGTGATCGACGCGAAGGGGCGGGAGCTGGTGTGAGCCTCGGTCGCCTGCCGTGATGGCGGGCATCACGACGTTGCGTGAGCCGGAATGCGGGTGCTCTGACACTTTGCCCCATTCTTGTCACGGAGAAGCACATGAAACTCGTCATCGGCAACAAGGTCCACTCGTCGTGGTCGATGCGGCCATGGCTGCTCTTGACGCATTTCGGGATTGCCTTCGAGGAGGTGCTGATCCCGTTCGGGCCGACCTTCGACGATCCCGAATGGAAGGCGAAGGTGCAGGCCTACGGTCCGGCCGGCAAGGTGCCGGTGCTGGTCGATGGCGATATCCGCGTGTGGGAGTCGCTGTCGATCATCGAGTATGTCGCCGAGCGGCATCCCGATCTGTCGATCTGGCCGCGCGATCCGGCGGCGCGGGCGCTGGCGCGCAACATCGCCAGCGAGATGCATGCGGGCTTCTCGGCGCTTCGCAGCGCCTGCCCCTTCAATCTCGGCAAACGCTTCGCGCCGCGCGATCGCGGGCCGGCGGTGGCGGCCGACGTGGCGCGGATCACCGCGATCTGGACCGACTGCCGGGCGCGATACGGGGCTTCCGGCCCGTTCCTGTTCGGCGCCTTCACGGCGGCGGATGCGATGTATGCGCCGGTCTGCACCCGCTTCCGCAGCTATTCGATCGGCGTCGATCCTGTTTCGGAAGCCTATTGCGACGCGATCCATGAACTGCCGGCCTTCACGGTCTGGCGCGAAGCTGCGCTGAGGGAGCCGTGGATCGTGGCGGAGGACGAGGTGGACGAGCCCGTGCTCGAGAATTACCGGCCGCATCTGGCCTCAAGCCGAACACAAGCCCTGAAACAGGACGGACCTTCCCGATGAGCGTTTCCCACTACCCCGCCGCCACCTTCGACCAGACGATCCGGCGCCATACGCTGGCGGTGATCGTCGACAACGAGCCGGGCGTGCTGTCGCGCATCGCCGGGCTGTTCTCCGGTCGGGGCTACAACATCGAGAGCCTGACGGTCTCGGAGACGGAGCACGAGGCGCACCTGTCGCGCATCACCATCGTCACCTCCGGCTCGGAGAAGATCATCGAGCAGATCAAGGCGCAGCTCGATCGGCTGGTGCCGGTGCATCGCGTGGTTGACCTCACGCTGCAGGGGCAGGCGGTCGAGCGCGAGCTTGCGCTCGTGAAGGTGGTCGGCAAGGGCGACCAGCGCATGGAGGCGCTCAGGCTGGCCTCCGCGTTCGGCGCACGCACCATCGACGCGACGGTGACCTCCTTCATCTTCGAGCTGACCGGCCCGAGCGACGAGATCGAGCGCTTCATCGCCGTGCTGTCGCCGTGCGGCCTCGCGGAGGTCTCGCGCACCGGCATCGCCGCCATGGGCCGCGGCCCCGAGCCGATGTGAGGGTGCGTGTGGTGGATCCCAGCACGCTGGATTTTCTCTCCAAGATCGCAGCGACCATCGGCTTCGGGCTCTTCCTGTGGCCCATGATCCAGCGCCTGCGCGGCCTTGATAGCGACGAGGACGCGCGCCGGCGCGCGCAGCTGCGGTCCGGCTCCTGGTGGATCGGCTTCTTCCTGATCTGCCTTGCGCTGCTGTTCCAGCGGCTGGCAGCGCAAGGCGCAGGCGGATGAGCGATGGCGATCATTCGCTGGCTGCGCTTGCCGGGCGACGATGCGTCGCCTAAAGCACGCCCGGCCTTTCGTTTCGAACCAACCGCGTCCGGAGCCGGCGCGGCCAACCCAAGGACACCTCCATGCGCGTTTACTACGATCGCGACGCCGATCTGAACCTGATCAAGGGCAAGAAGGTCTGCATCGTCGGCTACGGCTCACAGGGGCACGCCCATGCGCAGAACCTGCGCGATTCCGGCGTCAAGGATGTCCGCATTGCGCTGAAAGCCGGCTCCGCCACGCGCAAGAAGGCCGAGGCGGCGGGCTTCACCTGCATGACGCCGACCGAAGCGGCCGCCTGGGCCGACCTGGTCATGATGCTCACCCCGGACGAGCTGCAGGCCGACATCTACCGCGACGAGCTCGCCGCGAACATGAAGCAGGGCGCGGCCCTGGTTTTTGCGCATGGCCTCAACGTGCACTTCAACCTGATCGAGCCGCGCGCCGATCTCGACGTGTTCATGGTTGCGCCGAAGGGCCCCGGCCACACGGTGCGCTCGGAGTATCTGCGCGGCGGCGGCGTGCCGACGCTGATCGCGATCCATCAGGACGCCTCGGGCAATGCGCATGATCTCGCGCTCTCCTACGCCTCGGCCAATGGCGGCGGGCGCGCCGGCATCATAGAGACCACCTTCAAGGAGGAGTGCGAGACCGACCTGTTCGGCGAGCAGGTGGTGCTCTGCGGCGGACTGGTCGAGCTGATCAAGGCCGGCTTCGAAACCCTGACCGAGGCCGGCTATGCGCCCGAGATGGCCTATTTCGAATGCCTCCACGAAGTGAAGCTGATCGTCGACCTGATCTTCGAGGGCGGCATCGGCAACATGAATTACTCAATCTCCAACAATGCCGAGTACGGCGAGTACGTCACCGGCCCGAGGGTGATCGGCCCCGAGGCGCGCGCGGCCATGAGGGAAGCGCTGCGGAACATCCAGAACGGCTCGTACGCCAAGCAGTTCATCCTCGAAGGGCGCATGGGCTATCCCGAAATGACCGCGCGCCGCCGGCTGACCGCCGCGCATCCGATCGAGCAGGTCGGTGCGCAGCTGCGCGACATGATGCCCTGGATCAAGGCCAAGGCGCTGGTCGACAAGTCGAAGAACTGATTTGGCGCACTATCCCCATCCGCTGATCGCCCGGGAAGGCTGGCCCTTCCTGGGCGGCGCGGTCGCCGTCGCGCTGCTCGTCTCGTGGCTTGCCGGCGCCGCCTGGTCGCTGCCGTTCTGGCTCGTTGCGCTCTTCGTCCTCCAGTTCTTCCGCGATCCGCCGCGCGAAGTGCCGGGCGACGCGCACAGCGTCCTTTCTCCGGCCGACGGCCGCATCGTCGCCATCGCGCCGGTGCGCGATCCCTGGCTCGACCGCGACGCCCTGAAGATCAGCGTGTTCATGAACGTCTTCAACGTCCATTCGAACCGCAGCCCGGTCGATGGCGAGGTCGTCGGCCGTTGGTACCACGCCGGGAAGTTCGTCAATGCCGACCTCGACAAGGCCTCGGAAGAAAACGAACGCAACGCCCTGCACATCCGCACGACCACCGGGCACGACATCACCTGCGTCCAGGTGGCGGGACTCATCGCCCGGCGGATCCTTTGCTACGTCGGCCCGGGTACCAGGCTGCAACGGGGCGAGCGCTACGGCTTCATCCGCTTCGGTTCGCGCGTCGACGTGTATCTGCCGACCGATGTCCAGGTCAAGGTCGCCATCGGCGACAAGGTGCGCGCCACCAGCACCATCCTCGCGGTGTTGTCCTGATCCCTGCCTCGGCGTTGCCGCGCAGGGGGCGATCCGGCCCTTTCCCTACAGCAGGACGAGGTTGTCCCTGTGGATCAGCTCTTCCTCGTCGACGTAGCCGAGCAGCGCCTCGATTTCGGCGGTCGAATGCCCGGCGATCCGTCGTGCCTCGGAGCTCGAATAATTGACCAGCCCGCGCGCGATCTCCCGGCCATCGGGGCCGCGGCAGGCCACGGCCGCGCCGCGCTCGAAATCGCCCTCCACTGACTTCACGCCGACGGCCAGGAGACTCCGGCCGCCCTGTAGCGCGCGGACGGCGCCCTCGTCGAGCAGGAGGCTTCCGGCCAGCTGCAGATGGTCGGCCAGCCACTGCTTGCGCGCCGCGAGCGGTGATTCGGTCGCATAGAGCAGCGTGCCGATCGCTTCGCCGGCCGCCGCGCGCAGCAGCGCGTCGGTCTCGCGGCCGCTGACGATCAGGGTGTGTGCGCCGCTTCGCGCGGCGCGCTGGGCCGCGCGCACCTTGGTGATCATGCCGCCCTTGCTGATGCCGCTGCCGGCGCCGCCGGCCATCGCCTCGTAGCGCCGGTCGTCCGCGCGGCCTTCGGCCACCAGCGTCGCCTGCGGATCCTGGCGCGGATCCACCGTGTAAAGGCCCTTCTGGTCCGTCATGATCACGAGCGCGTCGGCCTCCACGAGGTTCGCCACCAGGGCGCCGAGCGTGTCGTTGTCGCCGAACTTGATTTCGTCGGTGACCACCGTGTCGTTCTCGTTGATGACCGGCACCACGCCGTAGGCAAGCAGCGCCTGGAGCGTCGACTTCGCGTTCAGGTAACGCTTGCGGTCGGCGAGGTCGTCATGGGTGAGCAGAATCTGCGCGGTCTTCAGGCCGTGTTTGGCGAAGGTCGTTTCGTAGGCTTGGGCCAGCCCCATCTGGCCGACGGCGGCGGCTGCCTGGAGATCGTGCATCGCATGCGGCCGGGTCGCCCAGCCCAGGCGCTGCATGCCTGCGGCAATGGCGCCGGACGAGACGAGGAGGACCTCGCGGCCATGGTCGCGCAGCGAGGAAATCTGCCGCGCGCAGTCGGCGATGAAATCGAGCGCCAGCCCGGCGCCATTGTTGGTCACGAGGGCGCTGCCGACCTTGACGACCAGCCGCCTACTCTGCGCTATCCGCGTTCTCATGCGCACGCTGCTCCTCGAGAAATTCCATGATCGCGTAGCTCAGTTCCCGGCAGCCCTCGCCCGTCATCGCGGAAATCGCGAAGTGCCGGACACCCTTGCCATAGCCCTTCACCAGCGCCGAGATCCGCGCCTCGCGCTCCTCTTCGGGCACCAGGTCGATCTTGTTCGCCACCAGCCAGCGCGGCTTCCGGAACAGCGCCTCGTCATACTTCTTCAATTCGCGGACGATGGCCTTGGCTTCCCCTACCGGATCGATGGCCGGATCGAATGGCGCGATATCGACGATGTGAAGGAGCAGCTTGGTTCGCTGCAGGTGGCGCAGGAACTGGTGCCCCAGCCCGGCGCCTTCGGCGGCGCCCTCGATGAGTCCCGGAATGTCGGCGATGACGAAACTGCGATTGTGATCGACGCGTACTACGCCGAGGTTCGGATGCAGGGTGGTGAACGGGTAGTCGGCGACCTTCGGCCGCGCGGCCGAAACGGCGCGGATGAAGGTGGATTTGCCCGCGTTCGGCATGCCCAGCAGGCCGACGTCGGCCAGGACCTTCAGTTCCAGCCGCAGGTTGCGGCGCTCGCCGAGCGTTCCCGGTGTGCATTGGCGCGGCGCACGGTTGGTGCTCGACTTGAAGTGCAGGTTGCCGAGCCCGCCCTGGCCCCCGCGGGCCAGCAGCGCGCGCTTGCCGTCGGCATCGAGGTCGGCGATCACCTCGCCGGTGTCGATGTCTGTGAATACGGTGCCGACGGGCACGCGCAGCTCCAGATCCTCGCCGGCCTTGCCGTAGCAGTCGGAACCACGGCCGTTTTCGCCGCGCTCGGCGCGGAAAATCCGCGTGTAGCGGTAATCGATCAGCGTGTTGAGGTTGCGGTCGGCGACCGCCCAGATGCTGCCGCCGCGACCGCCGTCGCCGCCGTCGGGGCCGCCGCGCGGCACGTATTTCTCACGACGGAAGGAGACGACACCATTGCCGCCGTCGCCGGCGATCACCTCGATCTTCGCTTCGTCGAAGAACTTCATTGCGGGTCCGGAAACAAAAAAGCCCTATCGCGAGGATAGGGCTTTCTGCGCTCGGCGCGCTGCCCCGTATCAGGCAGCCGCAGGAACGATCTGCACGGTCTTGCGCTTTTCCGGCCCCCGGGTGACGAACTGCACGGTGCCGGTGACCTTGGCGAAGAGCGTGTGATCCCGGCCGATGCCGACGTTCTCGCCCGGATGGAACTGCGTGCCGCGCTGACGGACGATGATGCTGCCGGCGGACACCAGCTGGCCGCCGTAGCGCTTGACGCCCAGCCGTTTCGATTCGGAGTCGCGGCCGTTGCGGGAACTGCCGCCTGCCTTCTTGTGTGCCATGAGTGGGTTCTCCTGTCAGATCCTGTCAGGCCGAGATGCCGGAAATCTCGATCTCGGTGTAGTTCTGGCGATGCCCCTGATTCTTCCGGTAATGCTTGCGCCGGCGCATCTTGAAGATCTTCACCTTGGGATGACGACCGTGCGCGAGCACCTTCGCGGTGACCTTGGCGCCGGCGACGAGCGGGGCGCCGATCTTCACCGACTCGCCCTCGCCGACCATCAGCACCTGGTCCAGCGTGATCTCCGCGCCAACGTCCGCCGGTATCTGTTCTACTTTGATCTTTTCGCCGGCGGCGACGCGATACTGCTTGCCTCCGGTTTTTACGACCGCGTACATGTTGGACTCCGATGACTGCGTTGAAAGAACCGCGCATTATAGTCATCGCCGCGTGCGCGGTCAAAGGCCCGATACACCTCGTTGACGGCGGCCCGCGCGGCGCCTACCATCGCGCCTTTTCTCCGTTCGCATCGTGGAATTACCGGCCATCTACGCCCTGATCGCCGACGACATGAAGGCCGTCGATGCGGTGATCCGCGCCCGCCTGCATTCCGAGGTGGTGCTCGTCCGCCAGGTCGCGGAGTACATCATCGCCGGCGGCGGCAAGCGCATGCGCCCGGCGCTGGTGCTGCTGGCCGCCGGCGCCCTGGGCTATCAGGGGCGTCATCATCATGAACTGGCCGCAGTCGTCGAGTTCATCCATACCGCCACGCTGCTTCACGACGACGTGGTCGACGAGTCCGAACTGCGCCGGGGCCGGGAGACGGCCAACGCGCTCTTCGGCAATGCCGCCAGCGTCCTGGTCGGCGATTTCCTCTATTCGCGCGCCTTCCAGATGATGGTCGGTGTCGGCAACATGCGCGTGATGCAGGTGCTCGCCGACGCCACCAACGTCATCGCCGAGGGCGAGGTGCTCCAGCTGATGAACTGCCACAATGCCGAGATCGACGTGGAGGCCTATTTGCAGGTCATCCGCTACAAGACGGCCAAGCTCTTCGAGGCCGCCGCGCGGTTGGGCGCCATCCTCGGCGGTGCGAACGCGGAGGTCGAAGACCGCTTCGCCCGCTACGGCATGCACCTGGGCACCGCCTTCCAGCTGGTCGACGACGTCCTCGACTATTCCGGCGACGAGGCCGAGACGGGCAAGCATCTCGGCGACGACCTGGCCGAAGGCAAGCCGACCCTGCCGCTGATCCATGTCATGAAGCATGGCACGCCCGAACAGGCGGCCTGCGTGCGCCAGGCCATCGAGGAGGGCGGACGGGACCGCTTTCCCGAAGTGCTGGCCGCGGTCAAGGAAACGGGGGCACTGGAGGCGGCACGCACCCACGCCCAGGCCGAGGCGCAGCTCGCCATCGATGCCATAGCGACGTTGCCCGCTTCAATTTACCGGAATGCTCTGATAGAATTGCCGACCTTTTCAGTGTCCCGCCGTTCATGAGGCGGCGGGCGTCGGGGTGTAGCTCAGCCTGGTAGAGTACTGCGTTCGGGACGCAGGAGTCGGAGGTTCGAATCCTCTCACCCCGACCAGACGATTCGGAAAGCAAGAGGGCCGGCGATCGCCGGCCCTCTTGCTTTTCGTTGCCGGTGAATCAGAACAGCGAGGGTTCGCCGCGCGACGGGTCGCAGAAGAAGACGCGGTCCTCGTCGGCTGCGTCGGCGGCGACGACGCGGTCGCGGCCGTTGCGCTTGGCCGCGTAGAGGGCGCGGTCGGCGCGGTTCAACAGCGTGTCGCTGTCGTCGCCCGCTTCGAAGGCGGTGAGGCCGATGCTCGCCGTGACCTGCATGAAGTGGGGGAACACCGTCGCCGCGATTTCGGCGCGGATCTGCTCGCCGAGCTGGCAGGCGTTCTCCAGCGTCGTCTCGTCGGCGAGGATGACAAACTCCTCGCCGCCCCAGCGCGCGGCCACGTCGTTCTGGCGCAACCGTTCCCGCAGCGCCTCGGCGAAACGCCGCAGCACCTCGTCGCCGACGATGTGGCCGTATTGGTCGTTGATCCGCTTGAAATGGTCGATGTCGATGATCAGCAGCGAGAACACCCGGCTGTGCCGTGTGGCGTGGGCAATGGCCTCCTCCAGCCGGTGGTCGAAGGTGCGGCGGTTCCACAGGCCCGTCAGCTGGTCCTTGGCGGCGATCAGCTCCGTCGCCGTCAGCGCCGCGCGCAGCGCGCCGTTGGTCATCTCCAGTTCGTCGCGCATTTTTTCCAGCTGTCGGGTCAGTGCCAGCCGGCGGGCGATGCCGCGCGAAAGCAGCGCGGTGACCGCGAGCGCGGCGATCGAGGCGAAGGCGAGGATGATCTGCTGATACCGCCAGGCGGCCTGCTGTGCGTCGATGTTCCGGGCGTAGGCGACGACGAACGGATGGCGGGCAAGACGGGTCACGCCGATCAGGTGCGTTCCGTCTTCCATCGTGTCCGGCGGCGGCGACGGTCCCCGGTCGAGCGCGGTCGCCCGGACGGCGACGAGCCCGACAGCTGACGGGTTCGCCGGCCAGGAGGCGAGCAGGCGGCCGGAGAGATCGTAGAGCAGGATTGCATCGCCCCCGGGGATGAATCCCTCATTGAACGACCGGGCGAAGGCCGCCTGCAACAGTCCCGGAGGCTCGGTGGAAAAGCGCGCCTGATCGAGCAGGGTGCCGGCTTTCTCGGCGGCCAGTTGCGCCATCGCCGCGACTTCGCGGCCGAGATGCCGTTCGACGGTGATCCGGTTCCAGAGCGCTCCGCCGATCAGGATGGCGATGAAGGCGAAGGCCGTCGCCCAGGTGGCGACGATCGCACCCGGCATGCCGGCCAGGCGGTCGAGCCAGGAGAGCGCTTTTTGGATCGGTTTCGGGGGCAGGGACACGATCGCAGGGGTCTCGTCGTCCAAGGGAGGCGGCGGTTCGAGAGAAGTGCGAATCGTGCGCGCGCCGGGCATGGAATGCAATTCAACGAAAGTTATAGACCCGCCCGTCCGCGCTCATGGCCGGCCTCTAGAGGTTCCCTGCCGCCCACTGCTGCCAGCGCCAGGTGTCTGCGCACATGGCCTCGATGCCGCGCTCGGCCTGCCAGCCGAGCTTTTCCCGGGCGAGCGAGGGGTCGGCGAAGCAGACGGCGACATCGCCGTCGCGGCGCGGCGCGATGCGGTAGGGCACCGGCCGGCCGCTGGCCTTTTCGAAGGCGCGGACCATCTCGAGCACCGAGTAACCGCGGCCGGTGCCGAGATTCACCGTAAGGATGCCCGGCTCGCGCGCGAGCGCGCGCAGCGCGGCGAGATGGCCGAGCGCGAGGTCGACGACGTGGATGTAGTCACGCACACCGGTGCCGTCCGGGGTCGGATAGTCGTTGCCGAAGACGGACAACTGTTGCAGCTTGCCGACCGCCACCTGCGAGACGTAGGGCATCAGGTTGTTCGGGATGCCGTTCGGATCCTCGCCGAGCATGCCCGAGGCGTGCGCGCCGACCGGGTTGAAATAGCGCAGCAGGGCAATGCGCCAGGCGGCGTCGGCCTTGCCGATGTCGCGCAGCATGTCCTCGATCATCAGCTTCGAGCGGCCGTAGGGGTTGGTCGCCGAGAGCGGGAAGTCCTCGCGGATCGGCACGGTGTGCGGGTCGCCATAGACGGTGGCCGAGGACGAGAAGACCAGCGTCTTCACGCCGGCATCGCGCATCGCCTGAAAGAGCGTGATGCTGCCGGCGACGTTGTTGTCGTAGTACTCGATCGGCTTCTCGACCGACTCGCCGACGGCCTTCAGGCCGGCGAAATGGATGACGGCCCCGCAGCCTGCCAGCGCGCCGAGCAGCGCGGTGCGGTCGCGGATGTCGCCCTCGACGAAGCCCGGCCGGCGGCCGGCGATCCGCTCGATGCGGTCGAGCACCGAGCGCTTGCTGTTCGAGAAGTTGTCGATGATGGTGACATCGAAGCCCGCCGCCAGCAGTTCGACGACGGTGTGGGAGCCGATGTAGCCGGCGCCTCCGGTGACCAGTACCTTCACGGAAATACCTCTGCGTCCTTGAATGCGACGCCCTGGGCATCCTTGGCCGAGACGAGCGGCGTCATGCCGTCGAGCGGCCAGTCGATCGCGAGATCTGGATCGTTCCAGGCGATGCAGCGCTCGTGCTCGGGCGCCCAGTAGTCGGTCGTCTTGTAAAGGAAGTCGGCGCTCTCGGAGAGCACCAGGAAGCCATGGGCGAAGCCGGCGGGGATCCACAACTGGGCCTTGTTTTCGGCCGAGAGCCGGTGGCCGTACCACTTGCCGAAGGTCGGCGACGACCTGCGCAGGTCGACGGCGACGTCGAAGACCTCGCCGCTCACCACGCGCACCAGCTTGCCCTGCGGCTGGCGGATCTGGTAGTGCAGGCCGCGCAGCACGCCGCGGGCGGAGCGCGAGTGGTTGTCCTGCACGAACGCCGTCCGGCAGCCGGTCAGCGCCTCGAAGTTGCGGGCGTTGAAGCTTTCGAAGAAGAAGCCGCGCGCGTCGCCGAACACCTTCGGTTCGATGACCAGCACGCCGTCGAGCGGGGTGGCGATTTTCTGCATCAGAACACCCTTTCGCGCAGCAGGCCGAGCAGGTACTGCCCGTAGCCATTCTTGGCCAGCGGCGCGGCGAGCGCCTCGAGCGCCGCGTCGTCGATCCAGCGCTGCCGCCAGGCGATCTCCTCGGGGCAGGCGATCTTCAGGCCCTGGCGCTTCTCGATCGTGGCGATGAAGGTCGAGGCCTCGATCAGCGACTCGTGGGTGCCCGTGTCGAGCCAGGCGTGACCGCGGCCCATCACCTCGACGTCGAGCTGAGCGCGTTCCAGATAGATGCGGTTGACATCGGTGATCTCCAGCTCGCCGCGGGCCGAGGGCTTGAGCGAGGCGGCGATGTCGATCACCTGGTTGTCGTAGAAGTAGAGGCCGGTGACGGCGTAGCGCGACTTCGGCTGCTTCGGCTTTTCCTCGAGGCTCACGGCGCGGCCCGCGGCATCGAACTCGACGACGCCATAGCGCTCGGGATCGTGCACCGGGTAGGCGAACACCGTGGCGCCTGCCTCGCGTGCCGAGGCGCTCTTCAGCGCCGTGCCGAATTCGGGGCCGTAGAAAATGTTGTCGCCGAGCACCAGGGCGCTGGTATCGCGGCCGATGAACTCGCGGCCGATGATGAAGGCCTGCGCCAGCCCGTCGGGCGAGGGTTGCACGGCGTAGGAAAGATCGAGGCCCCAGCGCGCGCCGTCGCCGAGCAGCTGCTCGAAGCGCGGCGTGTCCTGCGGCGTCGAAATGATGAGGATGTCGCGGATGCCGGCGAGCATCAGCGTCGACAGCGGGTAGTAGATCATCGGCTTGTCGTAGATCGGCAAAAGCTGCTTCGACACCGCGATGGTGACCGGGTAGAGCCGGGTGCCGGAACCGCCGGCGAGGATGATGCCCTTGCGTGCGCTCATGGTTTGGCGATCAGGTCGAGAACGTGGTCGAGGCCGGCCTGCCAGTGCGGCAGCACCAGGCCGAAGGTCGTGGCAAGCCGCGTGGTGTCGAGCCGTGAATTGGCCGGCCGTTTCGCCGGCAGCGGATATTCGGCGGTGGTGATGGCGCGTACCTCTTCGGGCGGGATTTTGAAACTCAGCCGCCGTAACACGCCGCCGCGAAGGATCGCCTGGGCGAAACCGTGCCACGAGGTCTCGCCCGCGGCGGCCAGGTGATAGACGCCCGACGGCATGTGCGCCGGATCGCGCCAGCGCAGCTGGCCGAGCACCTGCGCGGTCACGTCGGCGATCAGCGCCGCCGAGGTCGGCGCGCCGAACTGGTCGGCGACGATGTTGAGCTTCTCGCGCTCGGCGGCGAGCCGCAGCACGGTCTTGACGAAGTTCGCGCCGTGGGCGCCGAACACCCAGCTGGTGCGGAAGACGAAATGCTCCGCGCCGCTCGCGGCCAGCGCCTCGTCGCCGTCGCGCTTGGTCAGGCCATAGACGCCGAGCGGATTCGTCGCGTCGGTCTCGACGTAGGGCGTCGCCTTGGTGCCGTCATAGACATAGTCGGTCGAGTAGTGGATCACCCGCGCGCCGAGCTTCTTCGCCTCGGTGCCGATGATGCCCGGCGCGTCGGCGTTGATCGCCCGGGCGAGCGCCGGCTCCGACTCGGCCTTGTCGACGGCCGTGTAGGCCGCGGCATTGACGATCACCTCCGGCTTCGTCGCCGCGATCACCTCGCGGATCGAATCGGGCTTCGACAAGTCGCAGGCCGGGTAGTCGAAGGCGACCACCTCGCCGAGCGGCGCAAGCGCGCGGCGCAGCTCGAAACCGACCTGGCCGTTCCTGCCGAAGAGCAGCATCCTCATCCGCGCGCCCCGTAGTTCTTCGCCAGCCAGTCGCGGTAGGCGCCGCTTTGCACACGGGCCACCCAGTCCTGGTGGTCGAGGTACCAGCGCACCGTCTTGGCGATGCCGGTCTCGAACGTTTCGGCGGGCCGCCAGCCGAGCTCGCGCTCGATCTTGCGCGCGTCGATGGCGTAGCGCCGGTCGTGGCCGGGGCGGTCTTGCACGTGGGTGATCTGGGCTTTGTAGCTGCTGCCGTCGGCCTTGGGACGGAGTTCGTCGAGTAGCTTGCAGACGGTGTGTACGATCTCGATGTTGGGCTTTTCGTTCCAGCCGCCCACGTTATAGGTTTCGCCCAGGCGCCCGGCTTCAAGGACACGGCGAATGGCGCTGCAGTGGTCTTTGACGTAGAGCCAGTCGCGCACCTGCAGGCCGTCGCCGTAGACCGGCAGAGGTTTGCCAGCCAGGGCGTTGACGATCATCAGCGGAATGAGCTTTTCCGGGAAGTGGTAGGGCCCGTAGTTGTTGCTGCAATTGGTGGTGAGCACCGGCAGGCCGTAGGTGTGGTGCCAGGCGCGCACCAGGTGGTCGCTGGCGGCCTTGCTGGCGCTGTAGGGGGCGTTGGGTCCGTAGGGGGTCGGCTCTGCAAACTGTGGATGTTCTCTGGTGAGGGGGCCGTAAACCTCGTCTGGGCGGACTGGCAGGGCGCGGGAGGGG
>CAZGYD010000098.1:0-50188 GCA_964530115.1 uncultured Rhodocyclaceae bacterium
CTCGCCGGCGAACATGCGCGTCGGATCCTCGTTCTCTCGTTTGAAGGCGAACACGCCGGCGGTGTAGGGGAAGGAACCCGGCACGTTCTCGCGCATCAGCCAGCGCAGGATCTCGCCGTCATCGCGGTACTTCGGCAGCACCCAGGTGTGGAAATACCACTCGGTCTAGATCTCCGGCTCCACGAACGCCGAGGCCGGCGCAAACCCGATCTACACGCTCGCCTTCACGCTCGCCAACGGCTTTACCTATGTCGAGTCGTATCTCGCGCGCGGCATGCACGTCGACGATATCGCGCCCAACCTCTCGTTCTTCTTCTCTAACGGCATGGATGCCGAGTAGTCGATGATCGGCCGCGTCGCGCGGCGCATCTGGGCCATCGCGATGAAGCACAAGTACGGCGCCAACGAGCGCTCGCAGAAGCTCAAGTACCACGTGCAGACCTCGGGCCGCAGCCTGCACGCGCAGGAAATGGCGTTCAACGACATCCGCACCACGCTGCAGGCGCTGATCGCCGTCTACGACAACTGCAATTCGCTCCACACCAACGCCTATGACGAGGCCATCACCACGCCGACCGAGGAAAGCGTGCGCCGGGCGATGGCGATCCAGCTCATCATCAACCGTGAATGGGGCCTGGCGAAGAACGAGAACCCGAATCAGGGCAGCTTCGTCATCGAGGAACTCACCGATCTCGTCGAGGAGGCGGTGCTCAAGGAATTCGAGGCGCTGGCCGAGCGGGGCGGCGTGCTCGGGGCAATGGAAACGGGCTACCAGCGCGGCAAGATCCAGGAGGAATCGCTCCACTACGAGCGGAAGAAGCATGACGGCTCGCATCCGATCATCGGTGTGAATACCTTCCGCAATCCGGCCGGCGAGGCGGTCCCGCGCCACGTCGAGCTCGCCCGCTCGACCGAGGAGGAGAAGCAGTCGCAGATCCGCCGGTTGCGCGACTTCCAGCAGCGCCATGCCGCCGCGTCAGGGCCGATGCTGGCGAGACTCAAACAGACGGTGATCGAAGACGGCAACGTCTTCAGCGTGCTCATGGACGCCGTGCGTGTCTGCTCGCTCGGGCAGATCTCCGCCGCGCTCTACGAGGTCGGCGGCCAGTACCGCAGGAGCATGTGATGCAAGCGATCCAGGACAGCTATCCCGAGAACGTCGCCCACTGCTACGGCTGCGGCACGCTCAATCCGCACGGCCACCAGATCAAGACCTACTGGGACGGCGACGAAACCGTCACGCGGTTCACGCCGCAGCCCTATCACACGGCCATCCCGGGCTTCGTCTATGGCGGGCTGATCGCCTCGCTGATCGACTGCCACAGCACCGGCACCGCGGCGGCCGCGGCGTATCGGGCCGAAGGGCGGGAACCGGGCAGCGAGCCGGCCCTGCGCTTCGTCACCGGCTCGCTGCACGTCAATTACCTCAAGCCGACACCCATGGGGCCGTTAGAGATCCGCGGCCGCGTCAAGGAGCTCAAGGGCCGCAAGGTGATCGTCGAATCGACGGTCTATGCCAACGGCGTGGCGACCGCCACCGGCGAGGTCGTCGCCGTCAGGATGCCCGAGAACTTCGGCGGCTGACCGCAGCCCCACGAAACTCAGCCGCCGTGATACGCCAGTGGAGAGGGTGAATGACGCCTCCCCCGCGAGGGGGCGGCGTGGGGCGGGCCGCAGTCCCGGCGAAAGGCCGCCCCGAGCCGGGACGGCACGCGCCGGAGGCGCAAACCGAAACGAGGATTGACCGAAGCGCCCCGTGACAGACGGCGCGCAGCGCCGCACGCGGGCTCCTCCCCCGCGAGGGGGAGGCCGGGAGGGGGCGGGCCCAAAACTCAGCCGTGGTAATACGCCAGCCGGTCAATAACCGCTGGTGAGCGGGGCGCCGGCAGGCTTCGCCGGTGCAGAGGGATTGGCCGGAGCATCGGTCGCGGCCGGAGTGGCGGGGGCCGCCGGCGTCAGGGGCGGCGCGACCGCGGGTGCCGAGGGCGGCGCCGGTTCTTCGACGGGGCGGACGCCGGTGACGAAATACTCGGTCTCACCGAAGCAGCTCGTCGGAATGAACTTGTGCTGCTCGTACATGAGCACCACCCGCTTACCTGCGAGCGCGTTGATCTCGGCGGCCACCTTGTCGTCGCGGACGGTGAATTCGAACTTTTCGGGGATCGCACCGGGCATGGTCACCATGGCGATCTCGCCTTCCCAGGTCTTGCACAGCCAGCCCTTGCGCGAGAACTTCTGCACGTAGCCGGCGCGCTCGCCTTGCGAGTAGCTCCAGCTCAGCGCGAACCAGATCCAGGCGATCGTGCCCAAGACGATGAAGGCGAGAAAGATCAAGAATGAGCGCAGGAATCGGGACATCGTTCGTATCTCCCCGGGGATGGACGAAGCGCCCTATTCTAGCCGCCGAAGCGGCGCAGGCCGTCGAGATCGAGGATGGTGACGCCGCCATATTCCACGCGCAGGAAGCCGGCGTCCTCGAGCAGCTTGAGCGAGCGGTTCACGCGCTGGCGGGAGACGCCGGCGAGCTGGCCGATTTCCTCCTGCGAGATGTTGAGCCGCGGCTTCTGGCCCGGGTAGAGCACCGGGTTGAACATCACCGAGAGGCTGCGGGCCACGCGCGTGTCGGTGTCGTGCAGCCGTTCGGATTCGAGCAGGCCGATGAACTGGCCAAGCCGCTCGTTGATCTGTTCGAGGATCGCGTGGTTGAAGGCGATGCTGTGGTCGAGCAGCCAGCGGAAGGTCTCGCGGTTCATGCAGGCGATGCGCGTGTCGCGCAGGGCGATGACGTCGTAGCGGCGCGTCTCGGTCTTCAGCAGGGATCCCTCGCCGAACCAGCCGCCGGTCGGGATGCCGGCGTATGAAGCCGTCTTTCCGGTGACCCAGTCGGAAGACATTTTGACCAGGCCGTCGATCACGCCGATCCAGCAGGTCGGCATCTCGCCGGTGCGGCAGACGAAGCCGCCCGCCTCGACGTGCCGCTCGCGCGTGCCCTGACGCGCCCGGGCGAGCTCGTCGGGCGCGAGGCCGCGCGCCCAGCGCGACTGCGCGATCGCCTCGTCGAGCGAGGGCGGACGGGGAGAGCTGAGATTGTCGGCCACGCGACAATTCTAGGGCGATCGGGGGCTAGAATGAATCGCAGATAGACCGCAGGGCCCGTACCGAAAGCGGCTGGCAGGAGGAGACATCGATGGCGGCAGGACCGGAAGCGTCCGCGGCGGATGCTTCCCCGCTCGACACCTTTCCGCGTCTGCTGATGCAGCATGCCCGGACGCGCGGCGACGCGCCGGCCATGCGCGAGAAGGATCTCGGCATCTGGCAGTGCTGGACGTGGTCGCAGGTCGCCGACGAGGTGGCGGCGCTCGCCTGCGGGCTCGCCGAACTCGGCTTCCGGCGCGGTGACCGGCTGGCGATCATCGGCGACAACCGGCCGCGCCTCTACTGGGCGATGGCCGCGGCCCAGGCTTTGGGCGGCGTGCCGGTGCCGCTCTACCAGGACGCCATCGCCCAGGAGATGGTCTTCGTTCTCCAGGACGCCGACATCCACATCGCCGTCGTCGAGGATCAGGAGCAGGTCGACAAACTGCTCGAGATCCGTGAGCAGTGCCCTTCGCTGCGGCACGTCATCTACGACGATCCGCGTGGCCTGCGCCACTATACGCAGAGCTTCCTCCATGGCATGGACGAGCTCCTGGCGATGGGGCGCATCCACCACCGCAACCAGCCAGACTTCCTGCCCCAGGAGATCGCCGCCGGCAGGACCGACGACATCGCCGTCATCCTCTACACCTCGGGCACGACGGGCAAGCCGAAGGGCGTCGCCCAGACCCATGCCGCGTTCATCGCCGCCGCGCGCGGCGGCATCGCCTTCGACCGGCTGACCGCGGACGAGAACATCCTCTCCTATCTGCCGATGGCCTGGGTCGGCGATCACCTGTTCTCCTACGCGCAGGCGCTCGTGGCGGGCTTCACGGTCAATTGCCCGGAATCCGCCGATACCGTGATGATCGACATGCGCGAGATCGGCCCCACCTATTATTTCGCCCCGCCGCGGGTGTTCGAGAACCTGCTCACCCAGGTGATGATCCGCATGGAGGATGCCGGTCGCCTCAAACGGGCGATGTTCGACTACTTCATGGCCGTGGCCAAACGCTGCGGCGCCGAGGTGCTCGACGGCAAACCGGTCGGGATGGCCGACCGCGTCCTCTACGCCCTGGGCGACCTGCTCGTCTACGGGCCGCTGAGGAACGTGCTCGGCATGAGCCGCATCCGCGTCGCCTACACGGCCGGCGCGGCGATCGGCCCCGATCTGTTCCGTTTCTACCGCTCGATCGGCATCAACCTCAAGCAGCTCTACGGCCAGACCGAGACCTGCGCCTACGTCTGCCTGCAGCCGGACGGCGAGATCAGGTTCGACGCCGTGGGCCGGCCTGCGCCGCAGGTCGAGGTCCGGATCGCCGGCAACGGCGAGATCCTGGTGCGCGGGCCGATGGTGATGAAAGAGTACTACCGCCGGCCCGAGGCGACGGCGGAGGCCATCGACGCCGAGGGCTTCTTCCACACCGGCGACGCCGGCTTCGTCGGCACCGACGGCCAGCTCAGGATCATCGACCGGGCCAAGGACGTCGGCCGGCTGGCCGGCGGTGCGATGTTCGCGCCCAACTACATCGAGAACAAGCTCAAGTTCTTCCCCCACATCAAGGAGGCGGTCTGCTTCGGTCACGGCCGGGAGATGGTCTGCGCCTTCATCAACATCGACATGGGTGCGGTCGGCAACTGGGCCGAGCGGCGCGGCATTCCCTATTCCGGCTACGTCGATCTCGCCGGGAAACCCGAGGTGCTGGAGCTCGTCCGCGGCTGTGTCGAGCAGGTCAATGCCGAGCTGGCGGCCGATCCGAAGACGGCCGATACCGTGATCCGCCGCTTCCTCGTCCTGCACAAGGAACTCGATCCCGACGACGACGAGCTCACCCGCACGCGCAAAGTCCGGCGTGGCTTCATCGCCGAGAAGTACGCGGTGCTGGTCGATGCGCTCTACGGCGGCAAGGCGTCGCAGTACATCGAGACGGAAGTGAAGTTCGAGGACGGCCGCCGGGGCAGGGTCGCGGCGGAACTGAAAATCTGCGACGTCGGGGGCGTCGGGTCATGAGGCAGATCGGCGACGTCATCCTCGACCTGCGCAACATTTCGCTGTCCTTCGGCGGCGTCAAGGCGCTGACCGACATCTCCTTCGACGTCCGCGAGCACGAGATTCGCGCCATCATCGGCCCCAACGGCGCGGGCAAGAGCTCGATGCTCAACGTCATCAACGGCGTCTACCGACCGCAGCAGGGCGAAGTGATCCTGCGCGGCGAGCACTTCGCGCGCATGGACCCCTATCGCGCCGCGCGTGCCGGCATCGCCCGCACCTTCCAAAGCCTGGCGCTGTTCAAGGGCATGAGCGTGCTCGACAACATCATGACCGGGCGCAACCTGATGATGAGGGCCAATCTCCTCCAGCAGGCCCTCTGGTGGGGGCCGGCGCGGCGCGAGGAGCTTGCCCATCGCGCCAAGGTCGAGGAGATCATCGACTTCCTGGAGATCCAGCACATCCGCAAGACGCCGGTCGGTCGCCTGCCCTATGGCCTGCAGAAGCGCGTGGATCTCGGCCGGGCGCTGGCCATGGAGCCACAGATCCTGCTTCTCGATGAGCCGATGGCCGGCATGAACGTCGAGGAGAAGCAGGACATGAGCCGCTTCATCCTCGACGTGAACGACCAGTTCGGTACCACCATCGTGCTCATCGAACACGACATGGGCGTGGTCATGGACCTCTCGGACCGGGTCGTCGTACTCGATTACGGCCGCAAGATCGGCGATGGGCCGCCCGACGAGGTGCGCGCCAATCCCGAGGTGATCAAGGCGTATCTGGGCGCGAGCCACTGAACGGGGAGACACGCAGCGATGGCCTTCTTCCTCGAAACCCTGATCGGCGGCCTGATGGCGGGCATGCTCTATTCTTTGGTGGCGCTCGGCTTCGTGCTCATCTACAAGGCCTCGGGCGTCTTCAATTTCGCCCAGGGCGCGCTGGTGCTCTTCGCGGCGCTGGCCATGGCCCGTTTCGCCGAGTGGCTGCCGGCCTGGACGGGAATCGCCAATCCGATCGTCGCCAACATCGGCGCCTTCCTGATCGCCGGGCTGATCATGTTCGTCGTCGCCTGGCTGGTCGAGCGGCTGGTGCTGCGCCACCTGGTCAACCAGGAAGGCGCGACGCTCTTGATGGTGACGCTGGGCATCACCTATCTGCTCGAAGGCATCGGCCAGGGCATCTTCGGCAACGACATCTACAAGATCGACGTGGGCATGCCCAAGGAGCCGGTGATCGTCCTCGACGGCGCGTTCGAGGGCGGCATCCTGATCAACAAGGAGGACTTTATCGCCGCCTTGATCGCCGCGCTGCTGGTCGCCGCGCTGACGCTGTTCTTCCAGAAGACCGCGACCGGCCGCGCGCTGCGCGCCGTGGCCGACGACCATCAGGCGGCGCAGTCGATCGGCATCCCCTTGAATCGCATCTGGGTGATCATCTGGTGCGTGGCCGGGCTGGTGGCGCTGGTCGCCGGCATCATCTGGGGCTCCAAGCTCGGCGTGCAGTTCTCGCTCGCCACCGTGGCGCTGCGCGCGCTGCCCGTGGTCATCCTCGGCGGCCTCACCTCGGTGCCCGGCGCGATCATCGGCGGGCTGATCATCGGTGTCGGCGAAAAGCTCTCCGAGGTCTATCTCGGCCCCTACGTCGGCGGCGGCATCGAAATCTGGTTCGCCTACATGCTCGCGCTCGTCTTCCTGCTGTTCCGGCCACAGGGTCTTTTCGGGGAGAAGATCATTGATCGCGTGTGAGTTCATGATCGGCAGCGTTTGCGCCGGGCCGTCCCAAGCAAACGCGGCACGCGCCGGAGGCGCAATCCGCTCCGTCGATGGGGCGAAGCGCCCCGTGACTGGCGGGCGAAGCGAGGACGGAGGCTCCCCTCCTGTGAAGGAGGGGGTGGGGGAGGTCGGGCCATGATCTACAGAGAAAACGGCCAGTTCAAGACCTCCTACGCGGCGGACCAGCAGATCTTCCCGATCGCCCAGGACCGCCTGGCGATCCTTTTCATCGTCGCCTTCGCCTTTATCGGCGTGCCGTGGCTTGCCGATGAATACCTGTTCCGCGCGATCCTGATCCCCTTCCTGATCCTGGCGCTCGCAGCGCTCGGCGTGAACCTGCTGGTCGGCTACTGCGGCCAGATCACGCTCGGCGCCGGCGCCTTCATGGCCGTGGGCGCCTATGCCGCCTACAACTTCCTGATCCGCATCGACGGCATGCCGATGCTGGCCGCGATCCTGCTCGGGGGGGTTACGGCCGCCGTGGTGGGCATCGTCTTCGGCATTCCCAGCCTGCGTGTGCGCGGCCTGTATCTGGCGATGGCGACGCTCGCCGCCCAGTTCTTCTGCGACTGGGCCTTCCTGCGCATCGGCTGGTTCACCAACGATGCGCCTTCAGGCTCGGTGTCGGTCTCCCGCCTCGAGCTGCTGGGCTGGGGCATCGATACGCCGGTCGAGAAATACCTGTTCTGCCTGGCCTTTCTCGTCCTCTTCGCCCTGGCGGCGAAGAACATGACGCGCAGCGCCATCGGCCGGCAGTGGATGGCGATCCGCGACATGGACGTCGCCGCCGAGGTGATCGGCATCCGGCCGATGTTCGCCAAGCTCTCGGCCTTCGCGGTCAGCTCCTTCTATCTCGGCGTCGCCGGCGCGCTCTGGGGCTTCGTCCATCTCGGCTCCTGGGAGCCGGCCGCCTTCTCGATCGACCGCTCGTTCCAATTGCTGTTCATGGTCATCATCGGCGGCATGGGCTCGATCATGGGCAGCTTCTTCGGCGCCGCCTTCATCGTCGTGCTGCCGATCTTCCTCAACCAGTTCCTGCCCTGGCTCGGCGGCCTCGTCGGGGTGACCGTTTCCACCGCGGGCGTCTCGCACGCGGAGTTCATGATCTTCGGGGCGCTGATCGTGTTCTTCCTGATCGTCGAGCCCCACGGCATCGCCCGGTTGTGGTCCACGGCCAAGGAAAAGCTGCGCCTCTGGCCGTTCCCGCATTGATGCAGCACACCCAAGAAGGAGGAGACACATGAAAGCACGCAAGCTGGTTCTCTCGGCCGCCCTGGCGGCGATGCTGTCGGCCCCGGTCATGGCGGCGGAGCAGTTCTTCCCGGTGCTCGTCTATCGCACCGGCGCCTATGCACCCAACGGCACCCCCTGGGCCAACGGCTATGTCGATTACCTGAAGCTGGTCAACGCCAGGGGCGGCATCAACGGCGTCAAGATCACCTTCGAGGAGTGCGAGTTCGGCTACGCGACGGACCGCGGTGTCGAATGCTACGAACGGCTCAAGGGCAAGGGCGGCGGGGCGACGGTGTTCCAGCCCCTGTCGACCGGTGTCACCTTCGCGCTGACCGAGAAGGCGCCCGTGGACAAGATTCCGCTGATCACCGCAGGCTACGGCCGCAGTGAATCGCAGAACGGCGCGGTGTTCGCCTGGAACTTCCCGCTCCTCGGCACCTACTGGGTCGGCGCCGACGTCGCCATCCAGCACATCGCCAGGAAGGAGGGCGGGCTCGACAAGCTGAAGGGCAAGAAGATCGCGCTGGTCTATCACGACAGCCCCTATGGCAAGGAGCCGATCCCGTTGCTGCAGGAGCGGGCGAAGATGCACGGCTTCGACGTCATGCTGTTGCCCGTCGCGCATCCGGGCGTCGAGCAGAAGGCGACCTGGCTGCAGATCCGTCAGCAGCGCCCGGACTACGTGCTGCTCTGGGGCTGGGGCGTGATGAATTCCACCGCGCTCAAGGAGGCGCAGGCGACCGGCTACCCGCGCGAGAAGATGTACGGCATCTGGTGGGCCGGCGCCGAGCCGGACGTCAAGGACGTCGGCGAAGGCGCCAAGGGCTACAACGCGCTGGCGCTCCAGCACGGCGCGGAGCCGAACGCCAAGGTGGTCAAGGAGGTGCTCGACAACCTGCACGCCAAGGGCCAGGGCACGGGCCCGAAGGAGGAGGTCGGCAGCGTGCTCTACATGCGCGGCCTGATCTCGGCGATGCTCGGTGTCGAGGGCGTGCGCCGCGCGCAGGAGCGCTACGGCAAGGGCAAGGTGATGACCGGCGAGCAGGTGCGCTGGGGTCTCGAGAATCTCGATCTCGACCAGAAGAAGCTCGACGCCCTGGGCTTCGCCGGCGTGATGCGGCCGGTGCAGACTTCCTGCCTCGACCACATGGGCTCGTCGTGGGTGCGCGTGCATACCTGGAACGGCAGCAAGTGGGAATTCACCTCCGACTGGTATCAGGCCGACGAGAAGGTGATCCGGCCGATGGTGATGCTCGCCTCCGGCAGGTACGCGGAGGAGAAGAAGATCAGGCCGCGTACGCCCGAAGAGTGCAAGCAGTGAGCGCCTGAGCCTTCGCCCGCCGCCTGCGCGGCGGGCGTCCCCGGAGCCCCAGCCATGAGCGAAACCGGCAACGTCCTGCTCAACGTCAACAGCATCGAGGTCATCTACAACCACGTGATCCTCGTGCTCAAGGGCGTCTCCTTCGTTGTCCCCGAGGGCGGCATCGTGGCGCTGCTGGGCGGCAACGGCGCGGGCAAGACGACGACGCTGCGTGCGGTGAGCAACCTGCTCAAGGGCGAGCGCGGCGAGGTGACCAAGGGCAGCATCGAGCTCGCCGGAGAGCGCATCGAGGCGCTGACGCCGGCCGACCTCGTCAGGCGCGGCGTCATCCAGGTGATGGAAGGCCGCCACTGCTTCGGCCACCTGACCATCGAGGAGAACCTGCTCACCGGCGCCTACACGCGGCGGGACGGCAAGGCCGCGGTGGCCGCGACGCTGGAGAAAGTGTATAGCTACTTCCCGCGCCTGAAGACGCGCCGCACCAGCCAGGCGGCCTACACCTCGGGCGGCGAGCAGCAGATGTGCGCGATCGGTCGGGCGCTGATGGCCAATCCGAGGATGGTGCTGCTCGATGAGCCCTCGATGGGTCTGGCGCCGCAGATCGTCGACGAGGTGTTCGGCATCGTCAAGGATCTCAACCAGAAGGAGGGCGTCACCTTCCTGCTCGCCGAGCAGAACACCAACATGGCGCTGCGCTACGCCGACTTCGGCTACATCCTCGAAAACGGCCGCGTGGTGATGGAGGGCGCCGCCGACGAGCTGCGCAACAACGAGGACGTCAAGGAGTTCTACCTCGGCATCTCGACGCACGGCCGCAAGAGCTTCCGCGAAGTGAAGCACTACCGGCGGCGCAAGCGGTGGCTCGCATGAGCGCGCCGCAGGGCCGTCCCGGCGGTCGCCAGCCGGGACGGCGAGGGGGGAGGGCGATCCCATGGTGACCGATTGCTTCGATCCGCGCGAGACGCGCGACCCCGACGAGCGCGAGCGCGATCTGTTCGCCCGTCTGCCGGCGCAGATCGCCCACGCGAAAACTCAGTCGTCGTACTACGCCAGGGTGCTGGCCGAGGTTGACCCTTCGGCCGTCGTTTCGCGCGAGGCGCTGGCGCGGCTGCCGGTGCTGCGCAAGCATTCGCTGATCGGCTTGCAGAAGTCCGCGCCGCCCTTCGGCGGTCTGGCGGGGGCGCCGCTCGCGCGGCTCGCGCAGGTGTTCGCATCGCCGGGGCCGATCTACGAGGCGGATGGCGGCGAGGAAGACGCGTGGCGCTTCGTCCGCGGCATGTACGCGGCGGGCATTCGCCCGGGCGAGCTCGTCTACAACACGTTCTCCTATCACTTCACGCCCGGCGGATTCATGGCCCACGGTGGCGCGAGGAAGCTCGGCTGCCCCGTGTTCGCCGCGGGCACGGGCCAAAGCGAGCTGCAGGTGCAAACGATCGAGGCGCTGCGGCCTGCGGCCTATGTCGGCACGCCCTCCTTCCTCAGGATCCTGATCGAGAAGGCCGACGAGCTGGGCGCGGACATTTCCTCGCTGAAGAAGGCGGTCGTTTCCGGCGAGGCGCTCTTCCCCGCGCAGAAGCAGCTCTTCCTCGAGCGCGGCATCGACGTCCATCAGGTCTTCGCCACGGCCGACATCGGCATGATCGCCTTCGAGACGCCGGCGCACGAGGGACTCGTGCTCGACGAGGACCTGATCCTGGAGATCGTCCGCCCCGGCACGGGCGATCCGGTGGCCGAGGGCGAGGTCGGCGAGATGGTCGTCACCACCTTCAACCGCCACTATCCGCTGCTGCGCTTCGCCACCGGCGACATGACGGCGGTCCTGCCCGGCACGTCGCCGTGCGGGCGCACCAACACGCGCATCCGCGGCTGGCTCGGCCGCGCCGACCAGACGACGAAGGTCAAGGGCATGTTCGTCCATCCCGAGCAGGTCGAGGCCGTGCGCCGCCGCCATCCGGAAATCCTGCGTGCCCGGCTCGTCGTCACCAATCCCGGCGGCGGCGACGTGATGACCCTCCACTGCGAGACGGCCGCACCCTCCGAGGCGCTCGGGGCCGCCATCGTCGGCAGCATCCGCGAAGTCACCAAGCTGCGCGGGGAAGTCGCCTTCGCCGGGCCCGGCAGCCTGCCGAACGACGGCAAGGTGATCAGCGACGAGCGCAAGTACGACTGAAGGGCGGCGCCCCACGAAACTCAGCCGTCGTAACACGCCAGGCGCTTTGGCACGCGTGATATAAGTCGCGGATGCAAACCGCGCTGGCGCTCTTGCCCGATTTCCTGCTCATCCTGCTCGGCCACGCGCTGCGCCGCTGGCTGCATCTGGGCGACCATTTCTGGAGCGGCCTCGAGAAGCTCGTGTACTTCGTGCTCTTTCCGGCCCTGCTGTTCAACTCGCTGGCGCGCGCCCAGCTCGCCTTTGCCACCGCGGCGCCGATGCTGCTCGCCGGCCTGCTCGTCATGGCGACGGGCATGGCGCTCGGCCTCGCCGCGCGCTGGCTGTTCCCGATGCCCTTCGCTTCCTTCGCCTCGCAGTTCCAGTGCGCGTTCCGCTTCAACACCTACATCGGCCTCGCGGTCGCGGCGAAGCTCTACGGCACGGCCGGCATCGCGGCGATGGGCCTGCTCTCGGGAGCCATGGTGCCGCCGGCGAACATCGCCGCGGTGGGCATGCTCGCCCGCAACGGCGGCGCCGGCATGTGGCGTGAGTTGTCCCGCAATCCCCTGGTCCTGGCGACGCTCGCCGGCCTCGCATGGAACGTCACGGGCATGCCGCTGCCCGGGCCGGCGGCCCAGTTCCTCGGCCGTCTGGCGGAGGCGGCGATCGCGCTGGGGCTCCTGGCCGTGGGCGCCGCGCTCAAGCTCGATGGCCGTCCCGGCGGGGGCTACCGGGCCGCGGCGTGGTTCCTCGCCGTGAAACTCGTCGCGCTGCCGCTCTCGGCGTTGGCTCTCGCCAGGATGCTCGGGCTCTCCGGCCTGCACTTCGACATGGTGCTGGTCTACGCCGCGCTGCCGACCGCGAGCTCCGCCTACATCCTCGCCCAGCGGATGGGCGGCGATGGCCGCAGCGTCGCTTGGCTCATCTCCGCGAGCACGTTGCTGGCGATGGTGACGCTACCCCTTTGGCTTGCGTTTGCGCGTTGAGGCGGTGCGCTTGGGGCCGGCGGCGGCGTCCGCGGCCGGCTTTGCCGCCGGCGCCGGTTCGGGCGGGGTCGCCGGCATCATGTGCCACGGCCAGAGCGCGGCATCGAGGAAGGGGTTGCGGGGGGCTTCGCCTTCGGCCACCTGCTGGCTCATGGTCTGCAAGGTCATCAACGTCGCGCGCTGCATCTCCAGGCCCTGGATGGTCATCTGCAGCATCGACAGGTTGCTCTTCAACCAGCCTTCCACCGCCTTCAGGTCGGCGATCCGCTTGCCGAGCTCGTCGGTATCGACCGTCGGTGCGACCATGCCCGGCAGCGGGAAACCCAGGTTCTCCCAAAAGCCCTTCAGGAACTCGAGCGGATCCTGGCTCGTCTCGGATGCGGTCATGGCTTCTCCTCGCGGCGAGTGGCTGACCCGGCCATTATGGCATCGCCGGTCGGCCACGGCCAACGGCTTTCGCGAGCGGGCGAACCGTTTGCCGCGGATTCACGCTAGACTGCCAGATGTCATATCGTCGTGGGGGCCGTGATGCTCAAGCTCCTGGTCATCGAAGATCACGCCATGGTCAGGGAAGCGCTGCTGCAAACCCTGAAGGGACTCGATACGGAAGTCGTCACCGTGGGCGCCGCCGACGCGGACAGCGCCCTGCAGATGTTGAGCATTTACGACGACATCGATCTCGTCCTGCTCGATCTCATGCTCCCGGACACCAGCGGAATGGCGCTGCTCGGCGTATTGCGCAAGCGCTATCCGGCCATCCCGGTGGTGATCCTCTCGGCGCTCGACGACGCCGACACGGTCGATCGCGCGCTGCGCCAGGGCGCAGCCGGCTTCGTGCCCAAATCGAGCTCGACCGAGACGATGATGGGCGCCTTGCGCGAGGTGCTGGCCGGAGAGATCTACGTCCCCCAGCGCCTGCGCGAACAGATCGCCCGCGACCGCGGCCGTGGCCGCACCGCCGCTGAGCGCTACGGCCTGACGCCCGGGCAGGCGCGCGTGCTGGAACTGCTGGCACAGGGAAAGACGAACCGCCAGATCGCCGAAATGCTCGCGGTCACCGAGGGCACGGTGAAGATCCATGTCTCGGCGATCCTCAAGGCGATGAAGGTCGCCAACCGCTCGCAGGCGCTCCTGCTGGCAAAGAAGGAACGGCTCAGGTTCTGAGGGTGCCTTCCCCGGCGGGCGCCTCGGCATCGAGAGCCAGCGCCTGTTCCTCCTCCTCGTGCAGCAGATGGTGCAGCAACGCGCGCAGGCGCGCCGGTCGCAGCGGCAGCGGAATGCGGCCCGCGACGGGCAGCCCGGCCGGATCGTCCGACGGCCCGTCGCCGAGCACGAGTATCCTCGCGCCCCCCGTCTGCGCTCGCGCTTTCTCCGACAGTTGCGGCAGAGACGTGGCGTCGCAGATCAACAGGGCCGGGTGCCGGGCGAGGAAGCGGCGGGCGTCATCGGCCGAGCAGAGACACTGGCGTTCGTAGCCCCAGGAATCGAGGTAGGCACAAACCTCGTTGCACAGGGCGATCTCGGTCGTCAGCACGCCGATCCCCGCGCCAAAGGCCGGACCCGGCGGCGGGGCGGCCATCGCCTCCTGTGCCGGCGCCGCCCGCGGAACGAGAATCGAGAACACCGAGCCGCGCCCCGGCCTCGAACTCACGCCGACCGGATGGTCGAGCAGTTTGCTAAGGCGGGCGACGATGGCCAGCCCGAGGCCCAGCCCCTTCGAAGGGTCGCGTTCCTGGTTGCCCACCTGGTAGAACTCCTCGAAGATCGCCTGCCGATGGGCGGGATCGATGCCGATGCCCGTATCCCAAACCTCGATGCTGACGCGCTCGCCGCGCACGCGCGCGCCGAGCAGGATGCCGCCGTGATGCGTGTAGCGGATGGCGTTGCCGACCAGATTGCCGATCATGCGCCGGAGCAGGTGGGGATCCGTGTCGATCCAGAGCGAGGTCGGATGACAGATCAACCGGATCCCCTTCGCCTCGGCGCTCTGGCGATGCGCATCGATGACCGATTCGAGCAGCGGCCCGAGCGCCACGGTTTCGCGCTGGGGATGCACCGCGGCCACGTCCAGCCGCGAGACCTCGAGCAGGGCATCGAGCATCTCGGTCATCGCCCTCGCGGCATTGACGATCCGCGTTGCGAGCCGGCGCTGCCGGGGGCTGGCGGTGGTGAGCAGTTCGGCGGCGAACAGGCTGAGCGCATGGAGCGGCTGGCGCAGGTCGTGGCTGGCCGCGGCGAGGAAGCGCGACTTGTCCCGGCTCGCGCGTTCGGCTTCCTCCTGCTTGGCCTGGCTGATCTCGAGCTGCCTCGCCAGCTCCTCCTCGCTGTGGGCCAGCGCACGTGCGGAGCGCCGGTGCCCGGCATCCAGCGCGGCGGCCATTTCGTTGAAGCCGCTCTCGAGCGACGCGAGGGTGCCCGAGGCGTGCGGCGTGATGCGCACGTCGAGTTCACCGGAACGGATGCGCGAGACCGCCTCCTCGAGCGCGAGCACGGGCTCGAAGACGTCGCGGCCGAGGCGGCGGGCGAGCAGCAGCGCGGCAACCAGCACCGCGCACGTGGTCAGGAGGGTGACCACGAGGATTTCCTGTTTCCGGGCATCGAGATTCGCCCGCGACAACTCGACCACCACGTGACCGAGGCTCGCCCCGCGTGGCCCGCTCGTGGCCGGCGATGCCGGCGTGAAAGGATCCTCGAACGAGAGGCTGGGATGCCGGATCGCCGCCGAAAAGATCTCCCGGCGGCCAACCCGGCGGTGCCCGTCGGGATGGACGGGTGGGCCACCGAACTCATCGATCGGCGTGGGGATGCCGACGGACGCGAGCACCGTGCCGTTGGCATCGTAGATCGCGACCGCGACGACCTCCCGGTCGCTGGCGGCCGCCTTGACCAGGCGGGCGAGCTCGGGGCGATTGCCTGAAAACACGCCGTATTCGGCTGCCGGCGAGAGTTGGCGGACTAGGGACTGGCCGCGTTCGTTCAACGCCTTTTCGACGTCGTCATAGCGCAGGAAAAGGAAATAGCCGGTCAGCGCCAGCGCGATGACGGCTGCCGGCGCCAGAGCCAGGAAAACGACCCGCTGTCTGAAACCCCTCGGGAGTAGCCTCATGGGGCCGAGATTCTCCGGGCCCGGGAGCAGGCCGGCAAGCCGTTGCCGTGGATGACGGCCGTTCCGGCTGGCGTGTTACGGCGGCTGACCAGCCCAAAGGGCGCAGGACGCCGCGCAGCGGCGGTCCCGAGCAAGGCGAGGGATGGGGCGCAGCCCCACAGTTTCGTCAGGCCGCCTGATGGGCGAGTCCGGACGGCTCGGTAGCCACTGCCGTCGCGTGGGCGTGCGCCGCCCCGTCCCACGGGATCTGCAACAGGTCCAGCACCTGCCGGGCCGCGGCACGGCTGGCGTTGGCGAGCGGCGTCGGCAGGGCCGGGGGGATCTGGCGCTGGAGCAGCAGCTTCGTCGCCGAGAGGGCGAAGACCGGATCGAGGATGCGGTCGCGGTAGTGGCCGAGCATGTCCGCGACCATCCGCTCCGCCGCCTCGCGCGCCCATGGGTTGGTCGGCCACTGGCTGGGGACTGCGTAGGCGCGGGGAAACATTTCCAGGTCGCGGATGACGGTCCGGATGTCCTCGTGCGAATCGCGGAAAGGCAGCAGGACGAGATCGGCCAGGCCATAGAGTCTGCGGTCCATTTCCGTCCGGTTGCCGCCGCCGTCGATGACGCCCATCCAGGCCTTGAGCGAGCGGATCTTGTCGACGACCTTCGCCAGCGCCTCGCGGGATCTTGCGTCGGCGACCAGGTAGCGGCGCCCCGACGGCGACAGGGGCTCCCGGTGGGTGTCGGTGAGTACGCAGACCGAATGATGACCAAGCAGGCCGAGCCCCTGGCAGAGCATGTGCGAGAGCGTGGTCTTGCCCGTACCGCCCTTGTTGCCGATGACGCAGATGATGTCAGCCATGGGTTCTCCGCTGCCCGGCGCAGTGAAACGACGCCTCATGCATTGCCAGCGGATTATTGGGGAAATGCCTCGGGGGCTATGGCGCGAGAACGGGGAAATTCGTCGCCTTTTTCGGCCGGGGCCCGATAGCAGAAGAGGCGCGTTTGCCGGCGGTCCCGGACATCGACGGTCTCGGTCGGCGTAACGCCGGGGATCGCGAAACTGTTGCTGACGAGGAGCGCGCCGGGCGCCAGTTCGTCCTTGGCCTTCAGCCACAGGCGAGGCATTGGTGAGGGCGACAGGAACGCATAGACCACGCCGAAGCCGCCCAGCGGGCAGCGCCAGAAATCGCCGTAGCGGATTTCGCAATTGCTCAGGCCGGCCGTGGTCATGCGGGCCCACAGCCAGGGCAGCGGTGCGTGCTCGATGCCGACGAAGCGGCAATCCGGCCGAAGCTGCGCCAGCCGCCTGACGAGCCGGCCGCTGCCGCAGCCGAGATCGACGACATCGCAGGGCGTCTTGGGCAGTAGCGCCGCGACGGCGCGGATGGTCGCCTCGTTGCTGAGAAAAAGCGGCACGCGGCTTCGGTCGGTCCTCCAGAACACGAGCAGCAGGACGAGGAAGCCGGCGAGATACCAGGCCGGTTCGATGTCCAGGCCGTGAACCAGTACCACGAGCGGCATGAACGCGAGGTGAATCGGTGGCCACCATCGCGGTGCCCCGAGCCGGACACTGACCAGGGCAGCGCATACGCCCTGCGCGCCGGCGACCGCGAGCGGCACGGCGAAGAGTCCCGGGCGGAGGAGCGCGATGAGGCCCGCCGCGATCAGGGCGCCGAAGAGTTGGGACAACAGCGCGGCGGGCAACGGTGCGAAATGCGACTCGGTCTTCACTCGGACGATGTCGGGTCGGATGGGCCGCCGGCAGCGGCGGCAAGGGCAATCCTAAGACAACTCGACCCGCCGCCGAGGGGAAAAGCGGACAATACAGCGAAACCGGACGAATCCGACAACCCGCGTCGCGCAGCCGCCGCAGAATTGACATTGCGCCGCAAAAACAGGACAATGCGCGTCCTTTCGGCGGCGCCCGGTGCTTGCTTCGGGCGCCGCCGGGATTGGGGCTTCGCCAAGCTGGTCTAAGGCACCGGATTTTGATTCCGGCATTCCCAGGTTCGAATCCTGGAGCCCCAGCCAGAATCCTCGCGGGCAGACCGATGGTCTGCCCGACTCTTTTCTGCGGACGCGGTCATGGCCTACGACAGCATGATGGTTTTCACCGGCAATGCCAACCCGAAGCTGGCAGCCGACGTCGTCAAGCGTCTGAACATCTCGCTCGGCAAGGCCACGGTCGGCCGCTTCTCCGACGGCGAGACGAGCGTCGAGATCCTCGAGAACGTGCGCGGCAAGGATGTCTTCATCCTTCAGCCGACCTGTGCGCCGACCAACGACAACCTGATGGAGCTGGTCATCCTCGCCGACGCGCTCAAGCGCAGCTCGGCCGGCAGGATCACCGCGGCGATCCCCTATTTCGGCTACGCCCGGCAGGATCGCCGCCCGCGCTCCGCCCGCGTGCCGATCGCCGCCAAGGTCGTCGCCAACATGCTCCAGGCGGTCGGTGTCCAGCGCGTGCTCACCGTCGACCTGCATGCCGACCAGATCCAGGGCTTCTTCGACATCCCGGTCGACAACATCTATTCGACGCCGATCCTGCTCGGCGACATCTGGCGCCAGCGCCACGACGACCTGATGGTGGTCTCGCCCGACGTCGGCGGCGTCCTGCGTGCCCGCGCCGCCGCCAAGCGGCTGGAGGCCGACCTGGCGATCATCGACAAGCGGCGGCCGAAGGCCAACGTCTCCGAGGTCATGCACATCATCGGCGACGTCAAGGACCGCAGCTGCGTGATCATGGACGACATCGTCGACACCGCCGGCACGCTGTGCAAGGCCGCGCTTGCGCTCAAGGAGCATGGCGCGAAGCGGGTCGTCGCCTACTGCACGCATCCGGTTCTCTCCGGCAGCGCCGTACGCCGCATCGAGGAATCGGAGCTCGACGAACTGGTCGTCACCGACACGATCCCGTTGCGCGACGACGCCCGGGAATGCCGCCGCATCCGGGTCGTCTCGATCTCGGGCCTGCTTGCCGAGACGATGCTGCGCATCAGCAACGAGGAGTCGGTGTCCTCGCTGTTCATGGAGTAGCCATCACGCTTTCTCAACCCACTGCCTGGTCGCGGGCAGTTCATCTGGAGCAATGTCATGACCATCGAAGTCAAAGCCACGAAGCGCGAGGTACAGGGAACGGGTGCGAGCCGCCGCCTGCGTCGCGCCGGCCGGGTGCCCGGCATCATCTACGGCGGCACGGCCAAGCCGCAAAACATCGAGCTCGATCACAACGACCTCTGGCAGCACCTGCGCAAGGAGGCGTTCTATTCGTCGGTGCTGAACGTCGATGTCGACGGCGCCGTGGAGACCTGCCTGTTGCGTGACGTGCAGCGTCACCCCTACAAGCCCCTGGTCCTGCACGTGGACTTCCAGCGCATCGATGCCACGCACCAGATCCACCAGAAGGTGCCGCTGCACTTCATCAACGCCGACATCGCGCCGGGCGTCAAGCTCGCCGGCGGCATGGTCCAGCACGTCATGACCGAGCTCGACGTCAAGTGCCTGCCCAAGGATCTGCCGGCCTACATCGAGGTCGACCTCAAGGATCTGCAGGGTGGTCAGTCGCTGCACGTGACCCAGCTCAAGCTGCCGGCCGGGGTCGAGGCCGTGCTGCACAAGGGCGAGGATCCGGTCGTGGCGACCATCGTCGTCCGCGGCGCCGGGGCGGCGAGCGACGAGGCGGCCGCGGCGCCCGTCGAAACCCAGATCACCACCGAGAAGAAGCCGGCCGAGAAGAAGTAATTGTCGTCACGGCTCCGACTGGTCGTCGGCCTCGGCAATCCCGGCGCCGAATATGCTGAAACCCGGCACAACGCCGGGTTTTGGCTTTGTGAGCGCCTGGCGGCGGAACTCGGGGTCTCGTTCGCCAGGGAGTCGCGCTACCACGGCTGGGTGGCGCACGCCCGCGAGGCCGGGCTCTGGCTGCTGATGCCGGCCACCTACATGAACGATTCCGGTCGCGCGGTCCGGGCGCTGGCTCAGTTCTACCGTATTGCGCCGGCCGAGATGCTGGTGGTCCATGACGAACTCGATCTGCCGCCGGGGCGCATGCAGCTGCGTTTCGGCGGCGGCCTCGGCGGCCACAACGGCCTGAAGAGCATCACGGCGCACCTCGGTACCCAGGACTACTGGCGGCTGCGGATCGGCATCGGCCACCCGGGGGAGCGCAACGAGGTCGTCGGCTACGTGCTCAAGCCGCCCCGCCGCGAGGAGCGCGAGGCGATCGACGCCGCCCTCGACCGTGCGCTCGCGGCGTGGCCGATGCTGGCCACAGGCGACGTCAATGCAGCGGCGCAGCGGATCAACACGAGGCCGGCAGCGCCGAAGAAGGAGGAAACATGAGCCTCAAGTGCGGCATCGTCGGGCTGCCGAACGTCGGCAAGTCCACGCTTTTCAATGCCCTGACCAAAGCTGGCATCCAGGCCGAAAACTATCCTTTCTGCACCATCGAGCCGAATGTCGGTGTCGTCGAAGTCCCCGATCCCCGGCTCGCCGAACTGGCGAAGATCGTCAAGCCGCAGAAGGTCGTGCCGGCCATCGTCGAGTTCGTCGACATCGCCGGTCTCGTCGCCGGCGCGAGCAAGGGCGAGGGCCTGGGCAACCAGTTCCTGGCCAACATCCGGGAAACAGACGCCATCATCCATGTCGTTCGCTGCTTCGCCGACGACAACGTGGTGCATGTCTCGGGCAGCGTCGACCCGATCCGCGACATCGAAGTCATCGATACCGAATTGGCGCTGGCCGACCTCGCCACCGTGGACAAGGCACTCGCCCGCTACTCGAAGCAGGCGAAGGCGGGCGGTGACAAGGAGGCGAAACTCCTGGTCGACGTGCTGGAGAAATGTCGCGTGCAGCTCGATCAGGCTAAGCCGGTTCGCGCGCTTGCTCTCTCGAAGGAGGAGCGGAACAATCTTCGCCAGTTCTTCCTGCTCACCGCCAAGCCCGTGCTTTACCTGGCCAATGTCCGGGAGGACGGCTTCGAGAACAATCCTTACCTCGATGCGGTCCGCGCCCGTGCCGCGCAGGAGGGGGCCGAGGTCGTCGCGCTCTGTGCCGCGATCGAAGCCGAGATCGCCGACCTGCCGGACGAGGACAAGGCGATCTTCCTCGCCGACATGGGCATGAGCGAGCCGGGCCTGAACCGGCTGATCCGCGCCGCCTATCGTCTGCTCGGCCTGCAAACCTACTTCACGGCCGGGCCGAAGGAGGTGCGCGCCTGGACGATCCACCAGGGCGACACCGCGCCCCAGGCCGCCGGCGTGATCCACAGCGATTTCGAGCGCGGCTTCATCCGCGCCCAGACCATCTCCTACGAAGATTTCATCGCCTGCGGCGGCGAGCAGGGTGCCCGTGAGGCCGGCAGGATGCGCGCCGAGGGCAAGGACTACGTCGTCCGGGACGGCGACGTGATGAACTTCCTGTTCAACGTCTGAACCCTTCGCCCCGGCGGAGCTCAGGGCCGCGCCGGACGGATCGTCGCGACGACGGTATTGCCGTTGCCGAGATATTGGAGCGTGTCGAAGGACAGCAATCGGGCCATGGCGATGCCGCGGCCATGATTGTCGAGCGTGCGGCGGGAATCGAAATCGAAATAGCGCCGCCAGTCGAAGCCCTCACCGTCGTCCTGGACCTCGATGCGCACGGTGCCGTCCGGCAGGCGCTCGAACGTGACCCTGACCGAACGGGCACGCCCGACGGGCGTCTCCAGCCGCCGCATGACCTCGTCCTGCCAGGTGCCGGACGCCACGAGCCGTGTCTTTTCCTCGTAGCCGATACCGAGATTGCCGTGCTCGACGGCATTGACGAGCAGTTCCTCGATGCCGAGTTGCGTTCGTTCGGGGTTTGGGCAGGACTGCGCCAGGACGCTGGCGATCGCCCGTGCGTCGTCGAGCGAGCGGAAGTGGAAGACGCCCTTGGCGAGCAGCCTCATCGGTCGTTCGGCCCGCTGTGCCCGTTGCCGCTGCCGTCGCCAGACGATGTGCTGCTCCGCGGCCGCGGAAGCGACCGAAGCCAGAACCTCCGGCTCGAAGGGCTTGGCGATGAAGTAGCAGGCGTGCTGCTCCAGCGCCTGCCGCACGCCCGCTTCGTCGGCGGTGTGCCCGAGCATGATGACCGGAACGTGGGCGAAGCCTTCCGCGGCCCGGAGCGTTCCGAGCGGATCCGGGCCAGCCGGCGCAACGCCGCGATCGACGACGACGAGGTCTATGTTTTGAGCGGCGGAGGCGATCAGGCCCGAAGCGTCCCGGCCGTCGGCGGCAACGGTGACGATGAAGTGTTGCCCCGTCAGCACCCGGAGGATCGGCACCAGGGCGTGGTCTTGGCCGTCCGCCAGCAGCAGGCACTTCTTCCGTTCGGGAACGGCCCCGACGCCGACGGTCTCACGGTGCCGGCCGAGGGCCGAGATATCGGCGGGGGGATGCTCGAAAAAGGCCATGGGTGAGATCGAGGTCAAGGGGCGACTTGTGCGTCGGCGCGGGCGGCCGGATCGACGCTTCCGGGGGTATCGGCAGGAGCGGCAAGGGGTTTAGAAAAAATGCTTACTTTTTTACGGCCGATGCAGGCTAAGGAAGCGTCACTGCGTATACTTTTTCCCATCCGCAATGGGCTGGGTAGCCACCGGCAACATCTCCCGGGTGCGTTCGCTGGCCGGGCCGGGTCGGGCATCACTCCGGGCGGGAGGAGTTTCCGATGGGACGTGTGTTTCTGGCTTTCGTGATGGCCGTTTCGGCTTTCCCGGCGTTCATCCTGATTTCCGGGACACCCGATGCCTGGGGAGGAGCGCTTCGCGTCGCCAGCGTCACGGCCTCCGGGGTGCTCGGCCTCGGCCTGCCGGCCTTTTGGCTGTTCCGCTGCAAGAATTGGTGGCAGCCATGGCGCTTCCTGCTCGGTGGCCTGTTGGGCGGGCTGCTGAGCTCGATTTTCTGGACCGATCCGGGCGCCCCCAATTTCCTGTTCTTCGCGGTCGTGTTCGGTCTGGGCGGTCTGGCCCACGCGGCGCTGTTCTGGGTCGTCGCCGTCTGGCGGAACGAAGGACTCACCCGTCCGCGCGCCTACTGCCTCGGCGGCAGAACCTATCGGGCGGCGCGCAAGACGCTGCGGGTGACGATCGATTCCGGCAATGGATGATCAGTTGTTGCCTTCGGCGGCGATTTCGGCCCGCACCTGGTCCATGTCGAGGCCGCGGACGCCCTCGATGAGCTGCTGGAGGGCGGCGGGCGGCAGGGCGCCGGCTTCGGCATAGACGATGATCTGCTCGCGGAAGACCATGAGCGTCGGGATCGAGCGGATATTGAACGCCGCCGCGAGTTCCTGCTGTTCCTCGGTATTGACCTTGGCGAAGACGATGTCCGGATGCTGTTCGGAAGCCGCCTCGAAGGTGGGCGCGAAGGAGCGGCAAGGCGCGCACCATGGCGCCCAGAAGTCGATGATGAGCGTGTCGTTGCCCTCCACGACTTCCTTGAAGTTTTCGGTGGTCAGCTCGACGGTGGCCATGGCGGTTCCTTTGTCCGATTATTAGAAAGCACTGATACTACGCCTTTCGCCTCGAACATGCCATTAATCGCCCCGATGCCCCGACCCTATGTCGGCCGCTTCGCGCCGAGTCCGACGGGGCCGCTCCATTTCGGCTCCCTGGTGGCGGCGCTCGGCAGTTGCCTCGAGGCGCGCGCCCACGGCGGGCGCTGGCTCTTGCGGCTGGAGGACGTGGATGTGCCGCGCTGCTCGCCCGCGGCGGCGGATGCCATCCTGCGCACGCTCGAGGCCTGCGGTTTCGAGTGGGACGGCGAGGTGATGGTCCAGAGCCGGCGGACGGCGCGCTACCGCGAACCCCTCGATGCCCTGATCGCCGCCGGCCGCGCCTACCCCTGCGCCTGCACGCGCCGCGAGCTCGCCGACTCGGCACTCGCGCACGATGGCGCGCACGTCTATCCGGGGACTTGCCGCCACGGTTTGCCGCCGGGCCGGAGCGCGCGGGCCTGGCGGCTGCGCGTCGATGCGGGCGAGATCTGCTTCGACGACGCCGTGCAGGGCCGCCTCTGTCAGGAGCTCGAACGCGACGTCGGCGACTTCGTGCTCCTGCGGGCGGACGGCTGGTTTGCCTACCAGCTCGCCGTGGTCGTCGACGACGCCGATCAGGGCGTCACTCATGTCGTTCGCGGCGCCGACCTCATCGATTCGACGCCGCGACAGATTTTCCTCCAGCGGTGTCTCGGCCTGCCGACGCCTGCCTACGCCCATCTGCCCGTGGTGGTCAACGAACGCGGTGAAAAGCTCTCCAAGCAGACGCTGGCGGCGCCCGTCGATCCGGACGACCCCGTTCCCTCCCTCGCCGCGGCGCTCGCCTTCCTCGGCCAGTCGCCGCCCGCCGGACTCTGGCGTGTTACCACGGCTGAGTTTTGGGCCTGGGCCCGCGCGCACTGGAACCTCGCCGCGGTGCCGCGCGTTCGCGCGTTACCGGCTCACTCGGCGTAGTCGCCGTGGTCGGCGTAACCGGCGATGCCAACGCCGATACGCACCGCCGTGTAGGCGAGCCAGCGGATCGCACGGGCGAGGAGCGGCCGGCAGACGATGTCCTCCAGGCCGACCTCGGTGCTGTCATCCGCCATCACCCGTTCCAGGCTTTGCCGCAGCCGGCCGGCGAAGGGGCGGTCGCGGATCAGCAGGTTCGCCTCGCGCGAGAGCAGCAGGCTGAACGGGTCGATGTTGGAGGAGCCGACCGTCGCCCATTCGTCGTCGACGACCCCGACCTTGGCGTGAAGGAAGCTCTTGCGGTATTCGAAGATCCGCACCCCGGCGCCGAGCAGCTGGCCGTAGAGCGCCTGGGTCGCGTAATGCTGGAGCAGGTATTCGACCCGGCCCTGGAGCAGCAGCGTCACTCTCACGCCTCGCCGGGCGGCCTCGACGAGCGCCCGCCTGAACCGCCGTCCGGGCAGGAAATAGGCATTGGCCAGCACGATCTCCCGACGCGC
This sequence comes from uncultured Rhodocyclaceae bacterium, assembly GCA_964530115.1. Taxonomy (GTDB): domain Bacteria; phylum Pseudomonadota; class Gammaproteobacteria; order Burkholderiales; family Rhodocyclaceae; genus Fen-999. The sequence goes on from CAZGYD010000098.1 coordinate 24,647, forward strand.
GCCGGCGATCGCCTCCAGGTACGCTTCCTCGATGTCGCGGCGATGGCGCAGGTTGTCGCGCACCACGAAGGCCGCTTCGACATCGCCGCACACCGGGGGCGGTTCGATGGGTGGAGCCGGCGCCCGTCGCGGCCGCCGGCGGAAATTCGCCCAGCGCAGCAGCCGCCAGAGGTGGCGGGTGTCCTTTTCGATGACCGGAAGAATCGGCCCACGAACGGCCACGGCGTAATCCAGCCGCGGCGCGGTCTGCTCCGGGCGGTCGATGTCGTCGACGATGTTGATGCCGCCGACGAAGGCGAGCTTGCCGTCGATGACGGCGATCTTGCGATGCAGCCGCCGGAGCCGATGGCGGCGCAGCCGCAGCCGCGCGACCTCCGGCCGGTAGATCATCAGGCTGACGCCGTCGGCGATCATGCTCCGGCCAAGGCCGTCCAGGAAGCCGGGCGAGCCGAAGCCATCGACGATCACCCGCACGGCCACACCGCGGGCGGCAGCGCGCCCGAGCGCCGCGGCGACCGCGCGGCCGGTTTCGTCGTCGGCGAAGATGTAGGTCTCGAGATGGATTTCCGCTTCGGCGGCGTCGATCGCCGCGACGAGCGCCGGGAAGAAGTCGCTTCCCGTCACCAGCAGTTCGATGCGGTTGCCGGCGAGGAAGACCGGCCTCATGCCCCGACGCAGTCCAAGGGCGAGAGCAGGGCCGAGAGGGCCGCGTGGTCGGAAATGCGCGACCAGGGACCGCCGAAATGGACCTGCGTGCCGGCGATCTCGAAGCCGCGGATGTAGATGCGGTCGAGCCGCAGCACGGGCAGCGCGCTCGGGTAACTGCGCGAGGGCCGGCCGACGATGCCGGTGAAGACCTCGACGAGGCCGAGCCGTTCTGCGAGCAGGTCGGTGGCGCGATTGCGCCAGTCGTTGAAGTCGCCGGCGATGATCAGCGGCGCATCGGGCGGTACGATCGCCTCGAGACGCGTCGCCAGCGCGTCGAGCTGGCGTTTGCGCGAGCGGCCGAACAGTGACAGATGGACACAGACGCAATGCAGCGGCCGTGTCAGGCACGGGGTCTCGATCGCGCAGTGGAGCAGGCCGCGGCGTTCGAAGCGCAGGTGCGTGACGTCCTGGTTGTGGCTGGCGACGATGGGAAAGCGCGAGAGGATGGCGTTGCCGTGATGGCCATGGTCGTAGAGCACGTTGCGTCCGTAGGCTGCACTCTGCCAGACGTCGGCAGCCAGGAACTCGTGCTGCGGCTCCTCGGGCCAGTCCTCGTGACGGCGCGCGCGGTCAAGATGCAGCCCCTGGACCTCCTGGAGGAAAACGATGTCGGGGTCGAGCGCGCGCAGGCGCTCGCGCAGTTCATGGACCACGATGCGCCGGTTGAACTGCGAGAGGCCCTTGTGGATGTTGTAGGTCGCGATGTGCAGGGTCGGCTTCATCGCCGCGGGCGCATTCACGAGGCCGCCAGCATCCTCTCGAGCGCAACCCTCGCCGGCGCGGCCTCGTGCGGTGGCACGACGATGCGATTGACGACGTTGCCCTCGGCGAGGTTTTCCAGCGTCCAGGCGAGGTGCTGCGGGTCGATGCGCTGCATGGTCGAGCACATGCAGATGACGCCGCCCATGAACTGGACGATCTTGCCCTCCGGCTTTACCTCTTCGGCAAGCCGCTCGACGAGGTTGAGCTCCGTACCGACCAGCCAGCGGGTGCCCGGTGGGGAGGCCTTGACGGTGGTGATGATCTTCTCGGTGGAACCGACCTCGTCGGACAGCCGGCAAACCTCGAAAGCGCATTCCGGGTGCGCAATGACCTTGCCGTCCGGATACTGGGCGCGGAAACGCTCGATCTGCGCGGGCTGGAACATCTGGTGCACGGAACAGTAGCCGTGCCAGAGGATGATCCGGGCCCTGGCGATCTGCGCCGGCGTCAGCCCGCCCAGCTCCAGATCGGGGTTCCAGACCACCATCTCGTCGAGCGGGATGCCCATCTTGTAGCCGCTCCAGCGGCCGAGGTGCTGGTCGGGAAAGAACAGCACCTTGGGCCGGCGCGCGAATGACCATTCGAGGATCTTCGTCGCGTTGCTCGAGGTACAGACGATGCCGCCGTGCTCGCCGCAGAAGGCTTTCAGGTCGGCCGCCGAGTTGATGTAGGTGACCGGTGTGACTTGCTCGTCCGGATCGAGCACCGCAGACAGTTCGCGCCATGCCCGCTCGACCTTGGCGAGGCTCGCCATGTCGGCCATCGAACAGCCGGCGGCGAGGTCGGGCAGGATCGAGATCTGCTCGGGCCGCGAGAGGATGTCGGCGACCTCGGCCATGAAGTGCACGCCGCAAAAGACGATGTACTCGGCGTCGGACTGCGCCGCCAGCCGCGAGAGCTTGAGCGAGTCGCCGGTCAGGTCCGCGTGCCTGAAGACATCGGCGCGCTGGTAATGGTGACAGAGGATCACCGCGCGCCGGCCGAGCCTCGCCCGCGCGGCGCGGATGCGCTCCTGCGCGTCGCTGTCCGCGAGCGCATTGAATTTGTCGAAACTGATGACGGCTGTCTGCATGGAGGCTTCCGGTCGCAGCTACGGCTTGATGCCCGAAGACGCCGATTCTAACGCCGGCGATAGAATCGGCCCCCATGAGTGCCGACGAACTTCCGGTATCGACCCGCATTCCGATAGACGAGAGCCGCTATCGGGAAGGCCGCACCGTCACCTGGGTCAGCGTCGCGGTCAATCTCGTCCTGACGGTGATCCAGATCGTCGTCGGCTGGATCGCTCACGCGCAGAGCCTCGTGGCCGATGGCATCCATACGCTCGCCGACCTCGTCGCCGACTTCATGGTGCTCGTCGCCAACTATCACAGCCGGCATCCCGCGGACGCCAACCATCCCTACGGCCATCACCGCGTCGAGACGGTGGCCTCGTTCGCCCTCGGCCTGCTGCTGATCGCCACGGGGGGTGGCATTCTCTGGGCGGCGGTGGGCCGCATCCAGCACGTCGAGGAACTGCCCCCCGTGGCTCCGATCGCGCTATGGACGGCGCTCGGCACGCTGCTCGCCAAGGAGGGGCTGTTCCGCTACATGCTCCGTGTCGGCGAACGGCTGCGCTCGCCGATGCTGATCGCCAACGCCTGGCATGCCCGCTCCGACGCGGCTTCGTCGCTCGTCGTCGCCGCCGGGTTGGTCGGCAGCCTCCTCGGCTACCGCTTCCTCGATCCCGTGGCGGCCCTCATCGTCGGTTTCATGATCTTGCGCATGGGCGCGGTGTTCTCGTGGGATGCGCTGCGCGAGCTGATGGACGAGGGCATTCCGGACGAAGAACTGGCGGCCATCCGGGAGACGATCCGTTCGACGCCGGGTGTCGTGGGCCTCCATGAGCTGCGCACACGGCGGATGGCGCACAAGATCCTCATCGACACCCACATCCAGGTCGATGGGCACCTGAGCGTTTCCGAAGGCCACCACATCGGCGAGAACGTGCGCAAGCGCGTGCTCGCCGCGCACCGGGACGTGCTCGACATGCTCGTCCATATCGACCCGGAAGACGATCTCGATCCTGCCGTGAGCTCGCTGCCGCTGCCGGCACGTCCCGAGGCGGAAGCGAGCCTTCGGGCGATGCTCGAGCTGCCGGCGGAATCCGTCGAGCGGGTCGTGCTGCACTACCTCGGCAACCGCGTCGAGGCGGAGATCTTCCTCGCCCCCGGCGTCGACGCCGGCCAGGACGCGATGCTCGCCCGGCGGGTCGAAGAACGGCTGGCCGGGGACTCGCCTCAAAAGGCGTGGCTCGCGAAAGTGACGCTCCACCGGCGGACTGCACCATGATGGAGCGTAGCGCGGTGCATGCGCACCAAAATGGTGCCGCCTTGTGCCGCGGGATCCCCCGGTTTTTGTTGTGGCACAATGGCCTGCCCTCGTCCGGCGATTGGCACGCTAACTGCTAACAGGCTCGTGCAGCGGACATCCCGCCCCGAATTCACCTCTCAGGAGAGTTTCAGATGACGCCTCAAGACGTAATGAAGATGGTCCAGGAACGCGAAGTCAAGTTCGTCGACTTCCGCTTCACCGATATCCGCGGCAAGGAGCAGCACGTCGGCGTGCCGGTCTCGGCCTTCGGCATCGAGAAGTTCGAGGACGGCCACGCCTTCGATGGCTCGTCGATCGCCGGCTGGAAGGGCATCCAGGCTTCCGACATGCAGCTGATGCCGGACCCGACGACCGCTTACATCGACCCGTTCATGGACGAGACGACGCTGGTGCTCTCCTGCGACGTCGTCGAGCCGGCCGACGGCAAGGGCTACGACCGCGATCCCCGTTCGATCGCCAAGCGCGCCGAGGCTTACCTGAAGAGCACGGGCATCGGCGACACTGCCTATTTCGGCCCGGAACCCGAATTCTTCATCTTCGACTCGGTCGAGTGGAAGGTCGACATGTCCGGCTCCTACTGCAAGGTGTTCTCGGAAGAGGCCGCCTGGGCGACCGCAGAGAAGTTCGAGGGCGGTAACATCGGCCACCGGCCGGCGGTGAAAGGCGGCTATTTCCCCGTGCCGCCGGTCGACAGCCTCAACGACATCCGCGCGGCGATGGTGCTCGCGCTCGAAGAGTGCGGCGTGCCGGTCGAAGTGCATCACCATGAAGTCGCCACCGCCGGCCAGTGCGAGATCGGCACCAAGTTCAGCACGCTCGTCAAGCGCGCCGACTGGACGCAGGTGCTGAAGTACGTCGTGCACAACGTCGCCCACAGCTACGGCAAGACCGCGACCTTCATGCCCAAGCCCATCGTCGGCGACAACGGTTCGGGCATGCACTGCCACCAGTCGATCTGGAAGGACGGCAAGAACCTCTTCGCCGGCAACGGCTACGCGGGACTCTCCGAGTTCGCGCTCTACTACATCGGCGGCATCATCAAGCACGCGCGTGCGTTGAACGCGATCACCAACCCCGGCACCAACAGCTACAAGCGCCTGGTGCCCGGCTTCGAAGCGCCGGTCAAGCTCGCCTACTCGGCGAGGAACCGCTCGGCCTCGATCCGCATCCCCTTCGTGCACAGCGACAAGGCGCGCCGCATCGAAGTGCGCTTCCCGGATCCGACCGCCAACCCCTATCTTGCCTTCTCGGCGCTCATGATGGCGGGCCTCGACGGCGTGCAGAACAAGATCCACCCGGGCGATCCCGCCGACAAGAACCTTTACGACCTGCCGCCGGAAGAGGATGCGAAGATCCCGACCGTCTGCTCGTCGCTCGATCAGGCGCTCGACTATCTCGACAAGGACCGCGAGTTCCTTACCCGCGGCGGCGTCTTCTCGAACGATTTCATCGACGCCTTCATCGAGCTGAAGATGGAAGAGGTAACCAAGTTCCGCATGACCACCCATCCGGTCGAGTACGAGATGTACTACTCGCTGTGATCGCGGCGGCGCGTCGTGCGCCAAAGAAGGACGGGCTATGCCCGTCCTTTTTTTTCGCATACACTCGCCCGGTTCGTACGCCGCGGATCGAATCTCCATGAGACTTCGCCAATTTCTTCTCCTCCCGCTCGGCCTGGTGCCTGCCCTGGCGGGCGCAGACACGCTCTACAAGTGCGTCGACGAGCATGGCCGGACGATGTACACGAACCAGAAGTCGGTCGGCAGGAACTGCACCATCATGTCGCAGGACAAGCCGGTGTCGACCTTCAGTGCGCCGCCGGCCAGGGCCAAGCCGGCGGCGCCCAGTCCGGAGGGGTTTCCGAAGGTGAGCGGCGAGGCGCAGAAGAGCCGTGATTCGGATCGCCGTCGCATTCTCGAGGACGAGCTCGCCAACGAGCGCCGGGCGCTCGACGAGGCGAGGCGCGCGCTCGCCGAGCAGGAGGCGATCCGCGAGGGCGGCGAGCGCAACTACCAGCGTGTCCTCGATCGCCTCAAGCCCTATCAGGACAAGGTCCAGCTCCACGAGCGCAACATCGAGGCCTTGCAGAAGGAGCTCGCGAACCTCCGCTGACGTCCGGCCGCTGGCCTCCTTATTGCTTGGGAAGAAGGCATGAAAGCTGCCGACGGCCGGGCCGAAGCCACAGACCTCCGACTGGGCGGACTGGATCTCCTGTCCTCGGCGGTCATCGTGCTCGATGACCGGCTGCTGATCCGCTATCTCAACCCCGCGGCCGAAAACCTCTTTGCCGTGAGCCAGCGCACCTCGCTGGGTCAGCCGCTGGCACGAGTCGTGGGCATGCCGCCGGCACTCGACGATGCGGTGCGCAACGCGCTCAAGAACAACTGGAGCTTCACCGCCCACGACATCACCATCACCCGCGTGTCCGCCGTGGGCGACGGGCTGACGGCGCCGCTGCATCTCGACTGTACCGTGACGCCGGTCGATTCCGGCGGCATGCGGTTGTTGCTCGAGTTCCGTCCCATCGACCGGCAGATCCGGGCCATCCGCGAAGAGCGCGAGGCGGTCCAGCAGCAGGCCAACCGCGAGCTGATCCGCAACCTCGCTCACGAGATCAAGAATCCGCTCGGCGGCATCCGGGGTTCCGCGCAACTGCTCGAGCGCGAGCTTGCCAGCCTGGAAAACGCACCCGCGCTCAAGGAATACACTCAGGTCATCATCCACGAGGCCGACCGCCTGCAGGACCTGATGCAGCGGCTGCTCTCCTCTCACCGGGCAATGCAGCCGGCGCAGGTGAACATCCACGAACTGCTCGAGCGGGTGCGCCGCCTGATCCAGGCCGAATATCCCGGCGTGCGCGTGCGCCGCGATTACGACACCTCGCTGCCGGACATCACCGGCGACCGAGAGCAGCTGATACAGGCGATCCTCAACATCGCCCGCAACGCCGCGCAGGCGATGCAGGGCAACGGCGAGATCGTGTTCCGGACCCGCGCGCTTCGGCAGGTGACGCTGGCGAAAAAGCGCCATCGGCTGGCAGTCGAACTGCGGGTCATCGACAACGGCCCGGGCATCCCGGAGGCGATCCGCGACAGGATCTTCTATCCGCTGGTCTCCGGCCGGGAGGGCGGCAGCGGCCTGGGTCTCACGCTCGCCCAGAGCTTCGTCCAGCAGCATTCGGGCAGCATCGACGTCGAATCGGAGCCCGGCCGTACCTGCTTCATCATCTGCCTGCCGATCGCCAGTGGCAGGAGTGCGGAGGAAACGACATGAATCCGGTCTGGATCATCGACGACGACCGCTCGATCCGCTGGGTCCTGGAAAAGGCGCTCGCGCGGGAGAACATCGAATGCCGGAGCTTCGGCACGGCCGACGAGGCCCTGGCGGCGCTCGCGGGGGGCGACGTTCCGCGTGCGCTGGTCTCGGACATCCGCATGCCCGGCACTTCGGGCCTCGATCTGCTCAGACGCGTCAAGGCGGAGTACCCCGATCTGCCCGTCATCATCATGACCGCCTATTCCGACCTCGATTCGGCCGTCGCCGCCTTCCAGGGCGGCGCCTTCGAGTATCTGCCCAAGCCCTTCGACGTGGACCAGGCCGTCGCGCTCGTGCGCCGGGCCATCGACCAGGCGGCCCCGAAACTCAGCCGTGGTGACACGCCAGCCGTGGCTCCGGAAATCCTCGGCCAGGCCGCGTCGATGCAGGAAGTCTTCCGCGCCATCGGCCGGCTCAGCCAGTCGCACGCGACGGTGCTGATCACGGGCGAATCCGGCACCGGCAAGGAGCTCGTGGCCCGCGCCCTGCACCGTCACAGCCCGCGCCGCGACAAGCCTTTCATCGCCATCAACACGGCGGCGATTCCGCGCGACCTGCTCGAATCGGAACTGTTCGGCCACGAGAAGGGCGCCTTCACGGGCGCCTCTGGCCAGCGGCGCGGCCGTTTCGAACAGGCCGAGGGCGGCACGCTGTTCCTCGACGAAATCGGCGACATGCCGGCCGAATTGCAGACGCGGCTCCTGCGCGTGCTCTCCGACGGCCATTACTACCGTGTCGGCGGCCATCAGCCGATCCGGGCCAACGTCCGGGTCATTGCGGCCACGCACCAGAACCTCGAAGCCCGCGTCAAGGACGGCCTGTTCCGCGAGGATCTCTTTCACCGCCTCAACGTCATCCGGCTGCGTTTGCCCTCGCTGCGCGAGCGGCGCGAAGACATCCCGCTCCTGGCGCGCCATTTCCTCGCCCGGAGTGCGGCGGAACTCGGCGTCGAACCCAAGCAGCTGTCCGAAGCCGCACTGAAATTCCTGCAGGGGCTCGATTTCCCGGGCAACGTGCGGCAGCTGGAAAACCTCTGCCACTGGCTGACCGTCATGGCGCCGGGACAGATCGTCGAGGTCGGTGACCTGCCGGACGAACTGCGCGACCAGCCGGCAAGCGCCGTGCCCGAGGACTGGCTGACGGCGCTGGGCCGCGAGGCAGACCGCATGCTCGCGGCGCAGCCGGGCCAGGCGTTCGACCAGCTCACGCGGCAGTTCGAGGCGACGCTGATCCGCCGGGCGCTGGCCGCCACCGGCGGCCGCCGCATCGAGGCTGCGCATCTGCTCGGCATCGGCCGCAACACCATCACGCGCAAGATCCAGGAACTCGGCCTCGAAGACGGCAGGGCAGGCGAATAGGCGATAATCGGGCCATGCCCGATCGTCCGCTCGCCATCACGGCCATCGCCGCCGCGCTCGGTGCCGATGCCGCGCGCTTCGACATCGACGTCGTCGACGAATGCGGCTCCACGAACACGCTGCTGCTGGAACGAGCCGCGGCCGGCGCGCCGTCGGGCAGCGTGATCGCCGCGCGGCGCCAGACCGCGGGCCGAGGGCGCATGGGTCGTGTCTGGCACGGCGACGAGGCGGCGAGCCTTGCCTTTTCGCTGCTCTGGCGCCTGCCGGCGGGAAGGTCGCCGGCCGGTCTGTCGCTCGCCGTCGGCATCGCCGTCGCCGAAGCGCTGCGGGCCCTCGACGTCGGCGGCATCGCGCTCAAGTGGCCGAACGATCTCCTGCGCGAAGGACGCAAGCTCGGCGGCATCCTGGTCGAACTCGCCGGCGGGGCCGTCGTCATCGGCGTCGGCCTCAACCTCCGGCAGCCGGCGGGCCTGCCGGACGAGATCGCGCAGCAGGCTGCGGCGATCGACCGCGGGATCGACCGCAATGCGCTGCTCGCCGCGCTGCTTACCCGCCTGCGCGGCGCGCTCGAGGAATTTGGTTCGGGCGGCTTTGCCGTCTTCCAGGAGCGCTGGCGCGCGCTCGATGCCCATGCCGGCCGTCCGGTGCGGCTCGTTTCGGAATTCGCGGCGCCCGTCGAAGGCATCAGCGCCGGCGTCGATGCCGATGGTGCGCTGCTCCTGCAGACTGCCAACGGCGTCGAGCGCATCCTCTCGGGCGACGTGTCCTTGCGGATCGCAGGCGGGCCATGACCATCCTGTGCATCGATGCCGGCAATACGCGGCTCAAGTGGGGGCTGCGCGAGGGCGGCCGCTGGATCGCGCAGGGGATGCGGCTGGAGTCGCTGGGCGTCCGCCCGGCGCGCATCGTCGCCGCCAATGTCGCCGGCGAGGCTTCGCGGGCGGCGATCGAGGCGTTCGCGGCGGGCGTGGGGGCAACGGTCGAATGGGTGCGCGCCAGCGCGGCGCAGTGCGGCATCACCAACGGCTACGATCACCCGGAGCAGCTCGGCGCCGACCGCTGGGCGGCCCTGATCGGCGCGCGCAGGCTCCATGCCGGCGACTGCCTCGTGGTCATGAGCGGCACCGCGACCACCATCGACGTCCTGACCGCCGACGGGCGCTTTCGCGGCGGCCTGATCCTGCCGGGCCTCGCGCTGATGCGCGATGCGCTCGCCGGCGCCGCGGCCGATCTGCCGACGGCGGAGGGCGCCTTCGCCGAGCTGCCGAAGAACACCTTCGACGCCATCGCCAGCGGCGCGCTCCAGGCGACGGCGGGCGCCATCGAGCGCATGTTCCGGATCATCGAGAGCGGCCGCGATCCGCTTTGTCTCATCTCGGGGGGCGCGGCCGCGGCCCTGGCCGGCGTGTTACCACGGCTGACCAGCCCGAAGGGCGCAGGACGCCGCGAAGCGGCGGTCCCGAGCGACCAGCCCGAAGGGCGCAGGACGCTACGAAGTGGCGGTCCCGAGCGAAGCGAGGGATGGGGTGCTGCCCCACAAGCGAGGGATGGGGCGCAGCCCCACAGTTTCGCGCATCGCCTCGTCGACAACCTCGTGCTCGAAGGGCTCGCCGCCGTTGCGGAGTCGGACGACCATGCTTGACCAGATCATCTCGACCTTGCGGGAACAGTTGCAGAACCAGATCGTCTCGGGCGGCCTCGTGCTTGCTCTGGTCGGCATCATCCTTGCGGCCCTGCGCAACCTGCCGGCGCGGCTCTGGGAATATGCCAAGCGTGCCTTCATCGTCACGGCGGTGATCGATTCGCGCAACGACCTCTTCAATGCCTACATCGCCTGGCTCAACGAATTGCCCTACGGCCGCGGCAGCCGGCTGTTCACCGTCATCCAGGAAAACCGCGAGGGCTCGGCCGACGAGGGCGCAGCCGATCTACCCCGGCTGCTCTACAGCCCGGCGCCGGGCTTCCACCTCTTCTGGTACGGCGGCCGGCCGATGTGGATCCAGCGCGACATCGCCATGAACCTGCAGGTCATCGAAACGGTGAAAGTCAGTGCGCTGTTCGCCTCGCGCCGCCTGCTCGAGGAGATGCTCGAGGACGTGATCCGTCGCGCCTATGCGCGCATGGCCGACCAGACCATGCTCTACACCATAGACCGCTGGGGCGAATCGTGGAACCTTGCCGGCGCGCGGCCGCGCAGGCACATTTCTTCCGTGGTGCTCGAGGGCGACACCAGCGAACGGCTGCTCGAGGACGTGCGCGAATTCTTCGGCCGCCGGCAGTGGTATGCCGACCTCGGCATTCCCTGGCGGCGCGGCTACCTGCTCCACGGACCGCCGGGCACGGGCAAGACCAGCTTCGCCTACGCGCTCGCCGGCGAGCTGCACCTCAAGCTCTGCGCGCTGTCGCTGACCAACCCGAAGCTCAACGACCAGACGATTTCGGACCTGCTGCAGAAGACGCCGCCGCGCTCGCTGATCCTCATCGAGGACATCGACGCCTTCTTCGTCGCGCGCGACAAGCAGGACGCACGCATCGAGGTGAGCTTCAGCGGCCTGCTCAACGCGCTCGATGGCGTCTCGGCGCAGGAGGGCCGCATCGTTTTTCTGACCACGAACCACCTCGACCGGCTCGACAAGGCGCTGATCCGCCCCGGCCGCGTCGATGTCGTCGTCGAACTCGGCAATGCCACGGCGGCGATGCTGCGCACCATGTTCCTGCGCTTCTATCCGGACGCGGCCGCCGCGGTCGAAGCGGCGATCGCGCGTTACGAGGAAAAGTCGCTGAGTCCCGCGCGCATCCAGCAGGCGCTGCTGGAATCCGACGACGCCGGACAGGCGCTCGGGCTGCTCGGGCTGGCGAAGTAGCAGGCTACTGCGCGCCCCACTGCGCCGTGGCGATGCCCGTGCCGCAGTCGGCCTCTACGAGCCGCTGGCGCACCTCGAAGAGCTGTTCGAGCAGCGCCGGCTCGGCGAGCGCGTAGGCTTCGGCGTCCGGCTTGCGGTTCACCACGACGCCGAGCAGTTCGGTGATCGCGTTGCCGATCGAGTTCTGGCTGATGGTGACGATGAGTTTGCCCGCGTCGTTGCGGTAGATGAGCTGCTTGAACGCCGGCTGCCAGCGGATGGCGTTGGCGTAGCGGGCGTCGCGGATACAGCGGTCGCGCACCATCTTCGCGGCCTTGAGGAAGTCGTTGTCGAAGAGGAGCCTCTCCTCGACGAGATCGGGGAAGTAGAGGTCCGGCAGCTTCGGCGCGTTGCGCGTCGACACCTGGCTGAAGAAGCTGCGGTAGAAATCGAGGAAGCCCTTGAGGATGGTGTCGTACTCTTTCCAGAAGCGGACTTCCCGCAGCATCTTCGCGCCGCCGACCACCTCCCAGCTCGGCAGGCCCTGCGGGTAGCCGGTCAGTGCGATGCGGCACGAGCCCTGCTGGCAGGGCTTCAGGATCTCGAGATCGAGCCCGTCGAAGAAGGCCCGATAGACGTCGCGCATGTGCGCCTGGAAGAGCGAGTTCTGCCCGCCATCGGTGAGGTTCGGGTTGTTCGGGTCGGCGAGCGGGGCCTGCCGCAGCGTGTCCTTGTCGAAGACGATGAAGTGGTTGTGGAGCATGCGGATCGAGGGCACGCCCGGCGAGGTCAGCGGCCAGGTGGCATCGAGGCTCGCCTCGCCGGCGAGCACCAGGTGCCGGTCCGGATCGGGATAGCGCTCGAGCATGTAGTCGATGATGATCTGGTTCATCCGGTTCCAGACGTTGCGGACATGCGCCGGCACCTGTGTGCGGCGCACCGGCCGGCCGAGCGGGTCGAGGATGCTCTGCGAGGTGTTGTAGATGATCGAGGTGTCGAAGAGGTTGCTGTGGCCGATCGCCTTGCGATAGAGCAGGAGCCCCTCGGGATTGGCGAGCAGGCCGTTGTTGTGCACGAGGTCGGCGAGGTTCTCGGCGCTGTTGAAGAACTCGTTGGGCTTCATGCCCTCCGGCACGGTCAGCGGAATGGGACGGTAAGGCGTTACGATCTCACGGGGTCCGGGCTGCATGGCATCACCTCGGCATGGCGGCAGCCGGCGAGCATAGGGGCGGCTGCGGCGGCGGGCAAGTCAATTTGCTTGTGTCCGCCTCAACGGCCTCTATGCGTGATAAACATCGTTTCGATCAAGGAAAGCCGATGAAAAAACTGCCGTTCGTCGCGCCGGTCCTCCTGGCTGGCGTGTTACCGTGGCTGAGTGTCGGGGCCGCCGCCGCGGAGAAGGCCAGCCGCGCGGAAGACCGCGAGGACGTCGCCGTGGCGATCTACAACGACGCGCTGGCGCTCGTCAAGGAAATGCGCCGGCTCGATCTCGACCGCGGCATCAACGACATCGCGCTGCGCGACGTGTCGGCGAAGATGCGGCCGGAGACGGCGAGCCTGCGCGCCGTGTCCGGACCGCCGCTGCGGCTCGTCGAGCAGAACTTCGACTTCGACCTGCTGACGCCGCAGAAGCTGCTCGAAAAGAACGTCGGCCGGAACGTCACCGTGATCCGCACGAACCCCGCGACCGGCGCCGAGACGCGCGAGGCGGCCGAGGTGCTGGCGACCAACGGCGGCACGGTGCTCCGCTTCGCCGACCGCATCGAGACCGGCGTACCCGGGCGGCTGGCCTTCGAGCGCATTCCGCCGAACCTGCGCGACCGGCCGACGCTGGTGGTGAAGCTGGAGAGCCCGGCCGCGGGCCGGCAGCTCGCCGAGCTCTCCTATCTCACCGGCGGGCTGTCGTGGAAGGCGGACTATGTCGCCGAGCTTTCCGCCGACGAGAGCCGGATCGATCTCGCCGGCTGGGTGACGCTGACCAACCAGAGCGGCGCGGCCTACGCGAACGCGAAGCTCCAGCTCGTGGCCGGCGACGTGAACCGCGTGCGCGAGGAACTCGCGCCCAAGGGGGTGGCGGTCGCGATGGCCGCGCCCGTCGCGCGCGAAATGGCGCGCGAGCAGGTGTTCGACTACCACCTCTACACGCTCGGCCGGCCGACCACGCTCCTCGACAACCAGACCAAGCAGGTCGCGCTCCTCTCGGCGAGCGGCGTGCCGGTGAATAAGGAATATCTGCTCACGGGCGAGAGCTGGTACTACCAGGGCCAGGCGTCGGACCTCGGCAGGAAGCAGAAGGTCGCCGTGTTCCTCGAGTTCGAGAATGCCGGCGCCGGGCTGGGCGTGCCGTTGCCGAAAGGCGTCGTACGGGCCTACAAGAAGGATTCCGGCGGCAATGCCATCTTCATCGGCGAGGATGCCATCGACCACACGCCGAAGAACGACAAGGTGCGGCTGAAGATGGGCAACGCCTTCGACGTCACGGCGACGCGCAGGCAGACGGGCTACCGCCAGCTTTCGGGCCGGCCCAATCCGGTCTGGGAGACCTCGTGGCGCGTGGAGCTGAACAATGCCAAGGAACAGCCGGTCACGGTCAAGGTGGTCGAGCCGATGCCCGGCGACTGGGAGATCGTCAGCGCGAACCAGCCGCACGCCAAAGGCGACGCGCATTCGGCGGTCTGGCAGATCCGCGTCCCGGCGGGCGGGACGCAGGTGCTCGAGTACTCGGTGCGGGTGCGGTAAGCGGCGTTCGCGGCGTTTCGCGCGATCCGGCCGCCGAAGGCGTAAACTTCAGGCCATTCATCCAACAACGCCTCGGGGAGAAACGACATGACCGGCCAGACCAAGATCCTGCTCGACGAGCATGACATCCCGACCCACTGGTACAACGTCGTCGCGGACATGCCCAATCCGCCGACGCCGCCGCTGGGGCCGGACGGCCAGCCGGTCGGTCCGGAGAAGATGCTGGCCATCTTCCCGGAAGCGCTGCTCGGCCAGGAAATGTCGGCCGAGCGCTGGATCCCGATTCCCGAGGAAGTGCGCGAGATCTACCGGATCTGGCGGCCGAGCCCGCTCTTTCGCGCGCATCGGCTCGAGCAGATGCTCGGCACGCCGGCGAAGATCTTCTACAAGTACGAGGGCGTCTCGCCGGCCGGCTCGCACAAGCCCAACACCGCGGTGCCGCAGGCCTTCTACAACAAGCAGGCCGGCATCAAGCGCATCTCGACCGAGACCGGCGCCGGGCAATGGGGTTCGTCGATGGCGCTCGCGGGGCAGCTGTTCGGCCTCGACGTGCGCGTCTACATGGTCAGGGTCAGCTACGACCAGAAGCCCTTCCGCCGCTCGATGATGCACACCTGGGGCGCGGAGGTCTTCGCCAGCCCGAGCAACATGACCAACACCGGCCGGGCGATCCTCGAAAAGGATCCGGGCAACCAGGGCTCGCTCGGCATCGCGATCTCCGAAGCCGTCGAGGAGGCCGCCTCGCGCGCCGACACGAACTATGCGCTGGGCTCGGTGCTCAATCACGTCTGTTTGCACCAGACCGTGATCGGGCTCGAGGCCAAGAAACAGTTCGCCAAGGTCGGCGAATATCCCGACGTCGTCTTCGGCTGCTGCGGCGGCGGTTCCAACTTTGCCGGCGTCGCCTTCCCCTTCCTCGCCGACAAGGCGGCCGGCGACCCGAAAGCGAAGGACATCCGCCTCGTCGCCGTCGAGCCGACCTCCTGCCCGACGCTCACGCGCGGCGTCTACACCTATGATTTTGGCGACGCCTCCGGCTTCACGCCGCTGATGAAGATGTACACGCTCGGCCACGATTTCATGCCGCCGGGTATCCACGCGGGCGGCCTGCGCTACCACGGCGATTCGCCGCTCGTCTCGCAGCTGCTCCACGAAGGACTGATCGAGGCCGTCGCCGTGCCGCAGCTGGCGACCTTCGAGGCCGGCGTGCAGTTCGCGCGTGCCGAGGGCATCATCCCGGCGCCGGAGTCGAATCACGCCATCCGCGCCTGCATCGACGAGGCCCTGCGCTGCAAGCAGACGGGCGAAGCGAAGACGCTGTTCTTCAACCTCTCCGGCCACGGCCATTTCGACATGGCCTCCTACGACCGCTACTTCGCCGGCGAACTCGAGGACTACGAGTATCCACGCGAAGCCATCGAGGAATCGCTCAAGCACCTGCCCAAGGTCGGCTGATCCGCGAGCTGGCCCGTGGCGCAAGTCGTCTTCCTGCTGTTGCTCGTCGCCAATCTGGTGTATTTCATCTGGTCGGCGGGTTACCTCGGCGGCGGCAGCGAAGGGCGCGAGCCGGAACGGCTCGCCGCGCAGATCCAGCCCGAGCGCATGGAGATCGCCGTGCGTACCGCCGCCAGCGACACGGGCAAAACCGAAGCTTCGGAGGCGAAACCGGCCGGCGACGCGGCGCCCGTCGCCGAAGCCGCCGCACCGACGCCAGCGAACGGGGATGCTTCACGGGCGACGGAGACGGTCTGCCGGCGCGTCGGGCCGATTCCCAGGGCCGAAGCCGACCGGCTGGCAGCGTCGCTGCGGGAAAAGGGCGTGACGGTCACCGAGGTCGGCGCCGCGGAAGACGGCAACAACTACTGGGTGCACATTCCCGCCGCCGAGGCTTCGAGCAAACTGGTCGGCGAGTTGAAGCAGGCGGGCTTCACGGACTTCTTCATCGCCAGCGAAGGCCCCAACAAGGGTGCGATCTCGCTGGGCCTCTTCCATCGGGAGCAGGCCGCAAAGGATCTCCAGCAACGGCTGGTGAAGAAGGGCATCAAGCCCGTGAAGATCGACGTTCGGCCGCGCCGGGCCGAGAAGATCGCCCTCGACCTGCGCGGCCCCGCTGACCCGATAGACAAGACGCTGGCGGATCACAAGCACCGGGCCGCCGCCTGCCCCGCCCAATGAGCGGTGACGCCGTGCAGGCCGGCAAAGGTCTCGTGGTCGGCCTCACCGGCGGCATCGGCAGCGGCAAGAGTACCGTCGCCGAACGGTTCGCCGCCCTCGGCGCGGCCGTCGTCGACACCGATGCGATCGCCCATGAGCTCACCGGTCCCGGCGGCGCGGCGATGCCGGCACTGCGGGCCGAGTTCGGCGAGCGGATCGTCGCCGCGGACGGCCGCCTCGATCGGGCCGAAATGCGCCGGCTGGCGTTCGCCGACGACGACTTTCGCCGGCGCCTCGAAGCCATCCTCCATCCGATGATCCGTGCCGAGAGCGAGCGCCGCTGCCGCGAGGCACTGGTGCGCGGGGCGCCCTACGTCGTCCTCGTCGTGCCCCTGCTCGTCGAGTCCGGCGGATATCGGGAGCGCGTGGACCGGATCGCAGTGGTCGACTGCGATGACGAACTGCGCATCGCCCGGGTCATGGGCCGCAGCGGACTCACCCGCGACGAGGTGCGGCGCATCATGGGGGTGCAGGCCAGCCGGGCGGAAAGGCTGGCGGTGGCCGACGACGTCATCGACAACGGCGCGGACCTCGCCAGCCTCCATGCATGTGTCGCAGACCTCCATCGGCAATACCTGTCGCTCGCGGGGCGGTCATGACGGGGCGGGCCGACAGGTTGAGATTCACTGTCGATTCGGCGAAAATGCCCCATTTCGCTCCGGACAGGCCGTGATTACTTTCGAGTATCCGCTCAGCGAGCGCATCCGCACCCTGCTGCGCCTCGAGGATATCTTCGACCGCGTGACCCACTTCGCGGCCTCCGATGGCGCCCCGGAGCATCACGTCGCGCTGCTGACGCTGTTCGAAATCCTCGACGTTGCCAGCCGCGCCGACCTCAAGTTCGATCTCGTCCAGGAACTCGAGCGCCAGCGGCAGATTTTGCTGTCGTTCCGCAACAACCCCGAGATATCCGAAGAGGCGCTCTCCGGTGCCCTCTACGAGATCGAACAGGCTTCGGCTTCGTTGTTGGCCATGCAGGGCAAGATCGGCCAGTACCTGCGCGAGAACGAGTGGCTGATGGCCATCAAGAACCGCGCGGCCATTCCCGGCGGTGTCGCCGAATTCGATCTTCCCGGCTACCACTACTGGCTGAACCTCGATCCGGCGCTGCGCAAGCGCGACCTGGAGGGCTGGTTGCGTCCGATGCTGCCCATCCACGAAGGCATCGCCATCGTCCTCCGCCTGTTGCGGGCCTCCGGGCGCCCGGAGCCACAGGTCGCCGTCAAGGGCGCTTATCAGCTCATGCTGGGCGGGCGCAGCGCGCAGCTCGTCAGGGTGCGCGTCAAACGGAGTGATGCGGTGATCCCGGAAGTCAGCGCCAACAAGTATGCACTCAACATCCGCTTCACCATGCCAGCCTCGGATCTGCGTCCGAAGCAGGCGGAAGCGAACATCGCTTTCGACTTGACCTTCTGTAATCTGTAGGTACTTTTCAGCACGTTTCAGGACGTGCCAAAAATAACTATAAGGCCGCGTTTTAACGCGGTTTTTTATTTCAGGGCGTTGCAGGCTGTATGATGACAGCCCATAATCCGTGGGTAGCTAGATGGGTAGCTAGCGGCCCGCCGGGTAGCTAGAAGTGGGTAGCTAGACGGCCGAGAGGGGGGGGGATCATGGGCAAACTGGCAGACGTTCAACTGCGGAACTGGATCAAGGCCGGCAAGCCGGTCGCCGTCGCCGATGGCGAAGGACTGACTTTCACCCTGTCGGCCAAAGGAACGGCGACATGGACGCTGCGCTATCGCATCGCCGGCAAGCGCAAGGAACTGACCATCGGCCGCTATCCGGACATTTCACTTGCCAAAGCAAGAGAGATCGCGGCGGCGAAGCGGGTTGAGGTGCAGCAAGGCGTCGATGTCGCGGCGGCGAAACGAAAGGCCGAGCATGAGGCGGCGAACGCCTGGACATTCCGAAAGCTGGCCGATGATTACCTTGAGAAGGCGTCCGGCTTTCTCGCGGCTGAAACGATACGCAGCCGTAGGCAGCAGTTACGCGACTACGTTTTCCCGAAGATCGGGGACATCGCGGCCGCCGATGTTTCCCCGGTCGAGATCGTCGCCATCGTCGAAGCTGCCAGCCTCAAGTCCCTGCACGTGGCCCGGCTGGTTCTGATCGCCATTCGGGAAGTGTTCGCGCATGGCGTCGCCCGACACGTTGTCAGCGAAAACCCCTGTGCCCATATCAAGGCAAGGGCCATCATCGGCGGGACGAAGCGGCAACGCGAGCGCGTCATGCTCTCGGACGGCGAGATAGCCGAACTCTTCAAGGCGCTGCCGACCGTGAGCCGGCCGAATGCGCTGATGATCCGCGTCCTGCTGGCGACAGGGGCGCGCATCGGCGAGCTTGTCCGGGCCGAGTGGCGGTTCGTCGACTTCGAGCGGGCGGAATGGATGATCCCGGCCGAGCATTCCAAGACGAAAAAGGCATTCGTGATTCCCCTTGCCCCGGTGGTTGCCGGCTGGTTCGCCGAATTGCATGCGATGGCCTTCGGTTCGCGCTACGTACTGCCGATTCGCACCCGCATCCGTGGCAGGGAAGGCGACGCCCATATGGAACCCAGCAGCTTGAACGCCGCCCTGAATCAGCTTGCAGCGAAGCTGGGCGACAAGTGTCGCCGATTCACCCCGCACGATCTGCGGTCGACATGCCGAAGTCACCTGGGCATGCTTGGCGTGGACGTGCTGATCGCCGAACGCTGCCTGAATCATTCGCTGGGCGGATTGGTCGCCGTGTACGACAAGCATGACTACCTGACCGAGCGTCGCCGGGCGCTGGAACTCTGGGCGGCGAAACTGGCCACAATCGAGGCCGGTGCCGCCTTCAACGTGGTTCCTTTGAGGCGCGCCTGAAACGTCTTTGATCATTCCCTTACCCAAAAATCGACTGGGACAACTGGGACAACTGGGACACTGCCGTGAAACACGCATGGTTGGGGAAAGATAGCGTGAAACATATGACATCGTCACTGGGACACAACTGGGACAGGTGGGACACTTCGGAATCAGGATGTGTCAGGACGATGCACATTTCCAGACTATCGCAAAGGGTTAATCGCTATTCGATGCCGCAAAATGCCGAAAGCAGAACATCATGAACGTGCTTGAAACCCTGTCCCGCGCCGAGGCGGTGGCCGAACTGCTGCGGGTCAACCTGGCCGCCGATTTTGCCGCGTCGCTACCGTCGAATGCGGGGCTGACACTGATCGAGGCGCGGCAGGATTCCGGCGTGGAAGCCTGCGAATTGCTCGCCTTCCTGATCCGCGATGCGCGCCGCCAGATCGCTGACCGACTGGCTGGCGATACGGCGGCCGCGATGGCGAAAACCCCGCGCAAATCGAAGCCTGCCGCCCTGCCCAGGCGCGCAGCGAAGAAAATGAAAGACGATCCTGTCAGCTTGCATCCTGTAACGTAGCGCTATACACTTGCGCCGTGATCAAGACCTTCCGCCACAAAGGGCTGCAAGCCTTTTTCGAAACGGGCAGCAAGGCGGGAATCCAACCGCATCATGCGTCGCGCCTGAGGCGGCAACTAATACGCCTCGACCTGGCCACTAGTCCCGAAGACATGAATCTGCCGGGGTGGAAACTGCACCCGCTTTCGAATGGACATTGGTCGGTTTGGGTGAACGGCAATTGGCGGCTGACTTTCGTTTTTGAGAGCACGGATGTCGTGCTGGTCGATTATCAAGACTATCACTAGGAGCAACGAACATGACGCGCATTCACAACCCGCCGCATCCTGGCGAAACGCTGCGGGAGGATGTGTTGCCGGCACTGGGTTTGACCGTGACCGAGGCAGCGGAACAACTGGGTGTTAGCCGCGCCGCGCTGTCCCGCGTCCTGAATGGCCGCACCGCAATCTCGCCGGAGATGGCGCTGCGGTTGGAAGGCTGGCTAGGCGCGGAGAACGGCGGAGGCGCCGATCTGTGGATCGCGCAACAGGCCGCCTATGATCTTTGGCGGGCGCGCAAGGCCGGCAAGCCGAAGGTTCGCCGGGCGGTCATGGTCACCGCCTAAGTCAACGTGAACAACGAGCGCCGGCCGGCATTTATTCTCGATGTCGTGCCCGAGTACGACGACGGCGAGTGCAGCCTCTTGGCGCTTCAGGAGAGCTGGGCGGACTTCGCCCGCGCGCTCCGAGTAGGTACCAACGTCCGCGTCTTGCCCGGTCGCATCAGGTTCTTCGGAGGTGCGCGCGAGGTAAGCGCGATACTTGATGTGTATCAGCGGCAGTTCGACGCAGGCGACAAGAGCGCGCTGATTAGGGCGCTAAAGTGGGCCTGTGAGCAGAATGTCATTCTGCCCTATTGGGCGGCCGACGGCATCCTTGCGGCGCTCGATCGGCTGGAAAAAAACCCCGGCGAAACGCTGCACAGCGTATTTGGCATCGAACGCGTCTACCCGGAAAGTCTGGGGCGCGCACGAAAAGCGCGGCGCGACCAGAAAACGAAGCTGCGACTTTACGGCCGCACAGCGATGCTGATGGCATCTAGTGGATTGGGTAAGGTCGCAGCGATCGAGCGAGCGATCGCTGAAGAAAGACTGCCAATCCGGTTTCGCACGGCTTTCAAGTGGTTCAACGAAATGGACCGTCAGCAGCAACTCTATCTGCGTGCCTGGCGCGGATGCAGGTTGCACAAATCGCGCTGATTTCTTGCAATTCGTTTTCGTCGAGCGACGGGTCTGGTTGACTGCGCCCTAATCCCGCCCGTGTTGTGGCGGGAGATGACCCGCACAGGCGGGTAGAAAGGCGTAACGTGAATCAAACCATCTCGCCGGCCGGCGCGCCGGCACTTGAAAAAATCCCTTCGGCGGCGCGCCGCATGGGCGTGTCAGTGACAACCGTCTATTGCGAGATCGCCGCCGGCCGGCTAGGACCGCTGGTCAAGCTAGGTGAGCGTGCATCGGCCGTCCCTGCCGAAGCTGTCGACCGCTGGATCACGGCGCGCATCGCGGCGGCGACGACGCAGGAGGCACGCCATGACTAAGCAACCAGACTTAGCCGAATGGCATGCGGCTGGCCTTGAAGCGGGGCGCTGTGTCGCGGTCGCAAAAAAAATCTTGCAAGCGCACATGCCGGACCAGGGGGCGAGCGGCGAAACGCTATTGCCCGCAATCGTCGTTACGGTCGCGCTCGCGCGCGTTCGGGACGCCGCCTTAACCCTTGCCGATGAAATTCAAGCCACACAATCGCCGATGCTTATCGAACGGTTGGCCGGCGTAGAGGGCGAACTGTATCGGCTGGCAAACACGGCGGGCGATGCGCTGGCGTCGATGGCTGAACGCATCACCAAGCGAGCGACTTCAAAATGACGAGCGCACTCATCGGTCGCGTCGCGGTGGCCGCGCTGGCGCGCTTCGATGCGGTGGTCGATTGGCTTGGCGTGGGCAACGGAAAGAACCAGGGCCGGGAATACTTGCCGCTCAATCCGCTGCGCAGCGACACCAAGCCGGGCAGCTTCACGATCAACCGCGACACGGGCGCCTGGGCGGATTTTGCGTGCGGTGCGAAAGGCGGCGATCTGGTGTCGTTGGCCGCCTACCTGCGGGGCGTCAAGCAGGGCGAGGCGGCGGCGCTACTGGCCGAGTTCCTGAGGATCGAGAAAGCCGACGCGCAAAAACGCACGAGAAGCGACGAAGGCGACGCGGGCGACACGAAGGTGTCGATACCTCCGGAAAAGCTCTCGGGTGTGGCGGATTCGGGGGGTGCCGGCGCTTTATGTGTCATGCCCGCGCCCCGCGATGCGCCCGCGCCGCCGGCATCGCATCCCCGACATGGCAAGCCGTCGTATCGCTGGGAGTATCGAACGACGGACGGGGAACTGAACTATTACGTCGACCGTTGGGAAGCAAAGACGGCCGGCGAGCGCAAGCAGTTCGCCCCGCTGACATTGTGGCGCACGGTCGCCGGGAAGCTGGAATGGCGATTCAAGGGGCCGCCGGCGCCGCAACCGCTCTACGGTCTGCCATCGTTGGCAAAGGGCGGCGCGGTGATTATCACCGAGGGTGAGAAGGCGGCGGACGCGGCGGCGGTCCTTCTACCCGATCACCCCGTCGTTTGCTGGCAAGGCGGTGCGCAAGCCGTCGCCAAGGCGGATTTTTCGCCGCTGACTGGGCGGGAGGTCTGGCTGTGGCCCGATGCTGACGAACCCGGCGAGCGGGCGATGCAAGCGCTTGCGGCGCGGCTGTTCGAGATCGGCGCGGCGGGCGTGAAGCGCCTCGATCTGGCGCGCTTCGCGGCGGTGCCTGGCGAAGAAATGGGCCGCGCCGTGC
Source organism: uncultured Rhodocyclaceae bacterium (assembly GCA_964530115.1). Lineage (GTDB taxonomy): Bacteria > Pseudomonadota > Gammaproteobacteria > Burkholderiales > Rhodocyclaceae > Fen-999. The sequence continues at coordinate 47,230 of CAZGYD010000098.1, forward strand.
TGAAGCCCGGCGAGCCGCTGCAAGCCGGCGACGATGCCGCCGATCTGGTCGCGCGCGGCTGGACGGCGGCGCACATGGCGGCGCTTCTGGCCGATGCCGACGCGCTGATTCCGTGCGAGGCTGCGCCGCCGAAACTCAGCCGTGGTAACGCGCCGGCCGATAGAACTGAAACACCGGCCGCAAGGCGCTTCGAACTGACCGACCAGGGCGTCTATTACCATGAACCCGACAAGGCTCCGCGCTGGGTGTGTGCCTGGCTGGAAGTGGCCGCCCGCGTGCGCAACCCAAACGGCGAGGGATGGGGCAAGCTGGTGAACTTTTCCGATCCCGACCGCACGCCGAAGCGCCGCTTCGTCGCCGATGCGCTGTTGTCGGGCGATGGCATCGAACTGGAACGAACGTTGCGCGACGCGGGTCTGCATATCTCGCCGACCGGCCGGCCGTTGCTGCGGCAATACCTGATCGAGGCCGCGCCGAAGGCGCGCGCACGGATCACGAACCGAACCGGCTGGCATGACGATAGCGCGGGCGGTGCGGTTTTCGTGTTGCCGGATCGTGCCGTCGCTGCCGGCACTGCCGAACAATGGCTTTATGACACTGACCCATCGTCGGCGACTTTCGCCCTGCGTGGCACGCTGAAAGGCTGGCAGGATGATCTCGCCGCGTTATGCCGGGGGAATTCCCGGTTGCTGTTTGCCGTGTCCGTCGCCTTCGCGGCGCCGCTGCTGTATCTCGTTGGCTCGGACGGCGGCGGTTTCCACCTTCGCGGCGACAGTTCAGGCGGCAAGACAACCGTCTTGCGTGTCGCGGCAAGCGCCTGTGGCGGCCGGGAGTTTCTGCAAGCCTGGCGCTCAACGGACAACGCGCTCGAATCGGTTGCCCTGGCACATTGCGACGCGCTGCTGCCGCTGGATGAGTTGGCACAGATTGACCCGCGCGCGGCCGGCGAGGTCGCCTACATGCTGGCGAACGGGCAGCAAAAGAACCGAGCGCAACGCATGGGCGGATTGCGGGCGCGCGCGACCTGGCGTGTATTGTTCCTCTCGGCCGGCGAGATCGGCCTAGCCGAACACATGGGTGAAATCAACAAGTCGCCGCGCGCCGGGCAGGAACTGCGCCTCGCTGAGATTCCTGCCGATGCGGGCGTGGGACTGGGTATCTTCGAAGAATTGCACGGCTACGCGAGCGGCGCGGAGTTCTCGAAAGCGCTGACCGAGGCGACGCGCCGAAACTACGGCGGCGCATTCGTCGCCTTTTTGGAAGAGTTGGTGCGCCATCAACACGAAGTCGCCGACACCGTGAAAGAGGCGCAGCGGAAATTCCAGGCCGCGCACCTGACCAATCAAGCACACGGACAGGCGCGCCGGGTAGCTGATCGTTTCGCCCTTGTGGGCGCGGCCGGAGAACTGGCGCAACGTTGGGGCATCGTGCCTTGGAAACCGGGTGAGGCCATGGCGGCGGCACGTACCTGCTTCGATGCTTGGCTGGCGCGACGCGGCGGCGAGGGTAATGCGGAGGAAAGGGCGGCGCTGCGGCAGGTCAGGGAGTTCCTGCGCCGATATGGTGAGTCTGCGTTCAGCGACATGGACCGGCCGGCGAACGATAGCGACAAGCATGCGCCCGTGCGATCTGATCGGGCCGGCTACCGGCGGCACGATCCGGCGACCGATTCGGTCGAGTATTTCGTCTTCAACGAGGTTTGGCGGACACGGGTCTGCAAGGGCTTCGATGCGGCGGCCGTGGGTCGCTTGATGGTCGCGCGGGGATTCGTCGAACGCGGCACGGAAACCGGGCGGGAATGGTTGACGCGGCATTCAATCCCGACCGAAGGACGGCCGCGTGTGGTCCACATCCTGCCGGCGATCTGGGACGACGATGGGGATGACGGCGTGGATTGACTGGGATGAGCTTCTGCCGCCCAAGTCGAGCGAGCCGACAGAAAAGACCGCTACCGGTGGGGTGACTGAACAGGATCAGTCCGCCATCGATGCCGACATCGCCGCCCGCGAAGCCGCTGGGGACGATCGGCGCCGCTGCACCGAATGCGGCAACCTGACCGAGGTCGGCATCTGCCTGGCCGCGCAGCGCGGGGACATCGTAGCAAGCCGGGGCTACTCTCCGATCCGTGAATTGCTGCGCCGCTGCGAAGGTTTTTCGCCCAGGCCTACCGACCCCGACCAGACGCCGGGAAGCGTCAAATGGGGTTGGCTGAGGAGTAATGCCCCTTTGCTATAGTCAAAAATTATGCATCATCCTGATACGTCCTGATTCCGAAGTGTCCCACCTGTCCCAGTTGTGTCCCAGTGACAATGTCATATGTTTCACGCTATCTTTCCTCAACCATGCGTGTTTCACGGCAGTGTCCCAGTTGTCCCAGTCGATTTTTCGGCAAGGGAAGGCTAGGCGCCAGCAAAACACGGCGCGGCGGAGGGTTGGGCGGACGGGATCGTTTTGCGCTTTTGTTGCGCTGCGGTGTTGCATGGGCCGGCTACGCCGGCAGAAATGAAACGCAACCCGCGACCATCTACGGGTCCTTTCTGAGCTTCCGACCTGCGGGTCATTCGCGGCGCGGTCTCACGCTAGGGCGCGCGGCGAAAACAAACGCAACACGGGCAAGCCGCGATGTTGCGCAGTGTCAAGCGACACGAAGATTTAACCCCCTGACGACATCTGAAATTGACCCCCTGGGTTAATCAATTCTCCGACGTGATTGGGGTGGGGGCAGCGGCCTTCTGCAGAAGGCCGCTGCCCCCACCCCACTCACGTCGGCGAATTGATCAACCCAGGGGGTCAATTTCAGATGTCGTCAGGGGGTGAAATCTTCGTGTCGCTTGACACTGCGCAACAGCGCGGCTTGCCCGTGTTGCGTTTGTTTTCGCCTCGCGCCCTAGCTTGCGTCCGCGCCGCGACTTCCCCGCTGGTCGGAAGCTCCTAACCGACCCGCAACTGGTCGCGGGTT
>CAZGYD010000099.1:0-2384 GCA_964530115.1 uncultured Rhodocyclaceae bacterium
CTCGATATGGATGAATTCAAGGAGTGGGCGGCTTCCCGCGCCGCCGCTGGCGAGGGCAACAACGTTGTTGCCCTCGCCAGCTGAAAACCGTTCGTCATTGACTGGATCGAAGAGAATTTACAGCAGATTTTGGACTTGACCGAGACCGCCTTCGTGCCCTTCGAGGACATCGCGGTGATCGTGCTCAATCATCGCGAGATCACGCTCACCCACCCGGTGCTCTCGGCCTGTGCCGAATACGGCATCGGGCTTTACGCCACCGGCCACAACCACCAGCCGGCCGGCGTCTTCCTGCCCTTCCTGCCGCACTCGCGCACCACCCGCATGATGCGGCTGCAACTCGCCATCGGCAAACCGGCCGCCAAGCAGGCCTGGGCCGCCATCGTGCGCCGCAAGATCGAGAACCAGGCCGCCTGCCTGAAGCTCTGCGGGAGGAAGGGCGCCGACCGGCTCGCCTCCTATGCGCGCCGCGTGCGCTCGGGCGATCCGGACAATCTCGAAGCGCAGGCCGCGGCCTTCTACTTCGCGCAGCTCTTCGGCGCCGATTTCAGCCGTGCCGACACGCGCTGGACCAATGCCGCGCTCGATTACGGCTACGCCGTGCTGCGCGGCGCCATCGCGCGCGGCCTGGTCGCCCACGGCCTGCACCCGACCGTCGGCCTCTTCCACGACAGCGAGCAGAACGCCTTCAACCTCGCCGACGATCTGATCGAGCCCTTCCGGCCGCTCGTCGATCTGCATGTCGCCAAGCACGAGGCGCTCACCGAGGGCGAGCTGATCCCGGCGGACAAGCAGGCCCTCGTCACGCTGCTCAACGTCGACGTCGCCATGCCGCAGGGCAGGATGTCCGTCCTTTCAGCCATCGAATACACCGTGGAGAGCCTGGTGCGGGTCTTCGAGGGCGAGGCGGCCACGCTCGACCTGCCCGTTCTGATCGGCTTGCAGCCGCACCGGCTGGAGTATTGACGTGAGCAGCGAGACGAGGCGATACATGCGCTTGCTCGTCTTCTTCGATCTGCCGATGGTCACCAAGGCCGAAAAACGCGCCTACGTGCAGTTTCGCAAGTTCCTGCTCAACGCCGGCTATGACATGATCCAGTGGTCGGTCTACGGCCGCATCCTCAACGGCATCGATGCCGAGAAGAAGCATCTGGCGCGGCTGGCCGAGAATCTGCCGCCGGAGGGCTCGGTGCGGGCAATGACCGTGACTGAAAAGCAGTATGCGGGCATGCGGCTCCTAGTCGGCATGCCGCTGTTTCAGGAGAAGAAGGTCGCGGCCGCCCAGCTACTGCTGTTCTGAGAGCCCGCTAAACCGGCGCATCCAGATCGTCGTAATAAACGAGCGCCGGCAAATAACGCCGTTGATGGACGATTCGCAGCACGACCGGCGCGCCTTTCGCGGCTTTCAACGGCTGGTAGAAAATGACATGCTTGCCACAGTTGATCGAGCGCATGCCCGGAGCGAACAGGCTGCGGTCGCGTCCGATCTCCGGATGTCTCGCGATGGTTTCGAAGCCTCTCACGAGGGTGCGGTAATAGACCAACCATTGCACCCGTCCCCAGGTTTCGACGGTATAACGGCGAATGTCTTCGAGATCGGCGCGGGCGCGGCCAGAAAGACGAACAGCCGCTTCAGGTTTCTTGCGCGTAGGCATCCGGCTCGAAGGCGCGCGGGTCGAAAACCTCGAAATCGCCGCGCTCGGCCTCTGCCTGCGCGGCTTCAAGTTCAGCCTTGAGCGCATAGAACTGGCGCGCGCCATCCTTCTCCATCAAGAGCCGGATGCCGGCGCGCACCACCTCGCTGAGATTGGCGTAGGCACCCGACGCGATCTGCGCTTGCACATAGGCCTGCATCGGCGCGGTCAGATGAATGTTGGGCATGGCAAACTCCTGTTCGATATGCTCAATTATGGCAGATACTGACCGAACCGAACCCAGCGAATTTTCCCCGAAAATTTTTCTATCGAGGGCGCACGCGATCATCACAAATGAGAACGGCCAAAAGAAATCCCCGTCACGCTCAAGCCTGACGGGGATTTCGGCGAGGTCAGATTGTAGCTATCCGGGGTGAGAGTAGCGGGCGGGAAACAGGCGGCGCCGCCAGGTGAGGTAGCGGCACAAAGCTTGTCACGCTCTACGTGCGCGACGACAGTGTCGCGAGCCTTCACGGCCGGCATCATCGCCCCCGGCTTGATCTCGCCCGGCCCCGCGATCGTGGCAAGCACGGCCGCCTTTCGGCAACGGAGGACGACCTCGTGCTTCGAAAGTTCGCGCTCGATGATGTCGAGCGTCGCCCGGCCGATGTATTCGCTCGCCGGGTCCATCGACTCCAGCGCCTCGAGATAGGCGCGGCCGATCAGCCGGCCGAGGGGTGGCGGGTTGTA
>CAZGYD010000100.1:0-15720 GCA_964530115.1 uncultured Rhodocyclaceae bacterium
CATCAAGGACGCCGGCATCAAGGTCTCCGACATCGGCGACGTGATCCTGGTCGGCGGCATGACGCGCATGCCCAAGGTGCAGGAGAAGGTCAAGGAGTTCTTCGGCAAGGAACCGAGGAAGGACGTGAACCCGGACGAGGCCGTCGCCATCGGCGCGGCGATCCAGGGCGGCGTGCTCCAGGGCGAGGTCAAGGACGTGCTGCTCCTCGACGTCACGCCGCTCTCCTTGGGCATCGAGACCCTGGGCGGCGTGATGACGAAACTCATCCCGAAGAACACGACCATCCCGACCAAGACGAGCCAGGTGTTCTCGACGGCCGAGGACAACCAGTCGGCCGTGACCATCCACGTGCTCCAGGGCGAACGCGAGATGGCCGCCGGCAACAAGAGCCTCGGCCAGTTCAACCTCACCGACATCCCGCCGGCGCCACGCGGCATGCCGCAAATCGAGGTCACCTTCGACATCGACGCCAACGGCATCCTGCATGTCTCGGCGAAGGACAAGGGCACCGGCAAGGAGGCCAAGATCACCATCAAGGCCAACTCGGGCCTCTCCGAGGAAGAGATCCAGCGCATGGTCAAGGACGCCGAGGCGCACGCCGAGGAAGACCGCAAGGCCCACGAGCTGGTCGACGCGCGCAACCAGTGCGACGCCATGGTCCATTCGGTGAAGAAGGCGCTCCATGATCACGGCGACAAGATCGACGCCGGCGAGAAGGCGAAGATCGAGGCGGCGATCAAGGAAGCCGAGGAGGCCATCAAGGGCAACGACAAGGCCGCGATCGAAGCGAAGACCCAGGCCCTGGCCATGGCCTCGCAAAAGCTCGGCGAGAAGATCTACGCCCAAGAGGCCGCGGCCGGCGGCGCCGGTGCGGCCCCGGGCGGCGAGGCGAAGAAGGAAGACGCGGACGTGGTCGACGCCGAATTCACGGAAGTGAAGGACAAGAAAGGTTAAGCACGGCGCGGTTGCGCCGGTTTAACTGGCCGGATTCGAAGGGCGCAAGAAGCGCGCCCCTCAATCCGGCCAACGCACGTAATGGCCCTGGAACGATCTGAGATGGCTAAACGCGACTACTACGAAGTCCTCGGCGTCAATCGCGACGCGTCCGACGACGAGATCAAGAAGGCCTATCGCCGGCTGGCGATGAAATACCATCCGGACCGTAATCCGGACAACCCGAAGGCCGAGGAGCAGTTCAAGGAGGCCAAGGAAGCCTACGAAATCCTCTCCGATGCCCAGAAGCGGGCCGCCTACGACCAGTTCGGCCATGCCGGCGTCGACCCTTCGGCCGGCGCCGGCCCCGGTGGCTTCGGTGCCGGCATGGGCGGCTTCGCCGATGCCTTCTCGGACATCTTCGGCGACATCTTCGGCACCGGCCGCGGCGGCCGTTCCAACGTCTATCGGGGCGCGGACCTGCGCTACAACCTCGAGATCAGCCTCGAGGAGGCCGCGCGCGGCACGGAGACGCGCATCCGCATCCCGACCATGGCGGAATGCGAGGCCTGCCATGGCAGCGGCGCACGCAAGGGCTCCGAGCCGCGGACCTGCCCCACCTGCGGCGGCCACGGTCAGGTGCGCATGCAGCAGGGCTTCTTCTCGATCCAGCAGACCTGCCCCAAGTGCCACGGCACGGGCCGCTTCATCGCCGACCCCTGCCCCACCTGCCACGGCGCCGGCCGCGTCAAGCAGCACAAGACGCTCTCGGTGAAGATCCCTGCCGGCATCGACGAAGGCGACCGCATCCGCCTCTCCGGCGAAGGCGAGCCCGGCGTCAATGGCGGCCCGCCGGGCGACCTCTACGTGCAGATCCACCTCAAGCCGCACCCGGTCTTCCAGCGCGACCACGACGACCTGCACTGCGAGATGCCGGTCTCCTTCGCCACGGCCGCGCTCGGCGGCGAGATCGAGATCCCGACCCTCGACGGCGCCGCCAAGCTGAAGATCCCGCCCGAGACGCAGACCGGCAAGGTCTTCCGCCTGCGCGGCAAGGGCATCAAGGGCGTGCGCTCGATCGGCCACGGCGATCTGCTCTGTCACGTCGTCGTCGAAACCCCGGTCGACCTCACCGAACGGCAGAAGGAACTGTTGCGCGAATTCGACGAAATCAGTCGCGCCAACGCCTCGCGCCACAACCCGAAGGCGCAGAGCTGGCTCGACAAGGTCAAGGAATTCTTCGGCGGCTGACGCGGCCCTCACGGATAAAACTCAGCCGTTGTAGCACGCCGGCTAAGGAATCTCTGAAGAACCGTTGCGAGCAGCCCCGGGCGCAAGGAGCCGCGCAGCGAGCGACGAGACATATCAAGAAGATAGGCGAGGAGCGAGCGAGCACGCGACACCGCGAACGGGGCGCGGAGTAGGTTATTCAGAGGTTCCCTAAGCGCGCCGCCAGGTCGTGCCGCCAGGGCCGTCCTCGAGCACGATGCCCCGGGACTTCAGTTCGTCGCGGATGCGGTCGGCCTCGGCGAAGTTCTTCGCCTTCTTGGCCGCGGCGCGCGCGGCAATCATTGCCTCGATGTCTGCACTCGGCGGGGCACCGTCGGGCGCGGCCTGGAGGAAGTCGGCCGGCTTGCGCTGCAACAGGCCGAGCACACCGCCAAGCCCCTTGAGCTGGGCCGCCAGTCTCGCGTCGCCGGTCCGGTTGGCCTCGGTCGCGAGATCGAAGAGCACAGCCACCGCTTCGGGCGTGCCGAAGTCGTCGTCCATCGCGGCACGGAAGCGCCGCGCGTGCGCTTCGTCCCAGTCGATTGCCCCTTCGCCAGCGAAGCCCTTGAGCGCGGTGTAAAGCCGCGTCAGCGCGTGCCTCGCATCTTCGAGGTGGGCATCGGAATAGTTGAGCGGGCTGCGGTAGTGCGCGCGCAGGATGAAGAAGCGCACCACCTCGGCATCGTACTTCTTCAGCACCTCGCGGATGGTGAAGAAGTTGCCGAGCGACTTCGACATCTTTTCGTCATCGACGCGGACGAAGCCGTTGTGCATCCAGTAGTTGACGAAGGTGCCGCCGTGGGCGCCCTCGCTCTGGGCGATCTCGTTCTCGTGATGGGGAAACTGGAGATCCTGGCCACCGCCGTGGATGTCGAAATGCGGCCCCAGGAGCTGCGAGCTCATCGCCGAGCATTCGATGTGCCAGCCGGGCCGCCCCTCGCCCCACGGCGACGGCCATTTCACTTCCGCAGGCTCGCCCTCCTTGGCGCCTTTCCAGAGCACGAAATCGAGCGGATCCTGCTTGCCTTCCTGGACGTCGACGCGCTCGCCGGCACGCAGGTCCTCGAGCGACTTGCCCGAAAGCCGGCCATAGCGGGCGAACTTGCGCACGGAATAGCAGACGTCGTGATTTGCGGCGACGTAGGCATAGCCGTTGGCCTCGAGCTTCCTGATCATCTCGAGCATCTGCGGCACGTATTCGGTCGCGCGCGGCTCGTGGTCGGGCCGCAGCACGCCCAGCGCGTCGGCATCCTCGTGCATCGCGGCGATGAAACGGTCGGTCAGGCTGCGGATCGATTCCCCGTTCTCCTGCGCGCGGCGGATGATCTTGTCGTCGATGTCGGTGATGTTGCGGACGTAGGTCACCTCGTAGCCCGATGCGCGCAGCCAGCGGGCGACCATGTCGAACACCACCATCACGCGCGCATGGCCGAGGTGGCAGTAGTCGTAGACCGTCATGCCGCAGACGTACATGCGCACGCGGCCGGGCTCGATGGGAACGAAGTCGCGCAGTTCGCGGGTGAGCGTATCGTGGATCTTGAGCATGGAGGCAGAGAATGGGGTGAAATGCGTGCCTGCTCGCCCGTTGCGCGCGGGCCCGACGATGGCGCGCCCGAGGGCTTCTTGCTAGAATTGACGGCTGTTTCCGACCGATCGCCGCCAGTATAGCATGACCCTTCGTGTCACTTTCTCCGCCGCGCTTCTCGCCGCTCTGCTGGCGCTCGCGGCTGCCGCTCCCGCGCACGCCGACACCCTCCAGGACATCGGCCGGCTGATGAAGCAGGGCCAGCACGCCCAAGCGCTGGAACAGATCGACAAGTATCTCTCGACCCGGCCGCGGGACGCCCAGGGGCGCTTTCTCAAGGGCCTGATCCTCACCGAGATGAACCGGCCCAACGAGGCGATCGGCGTCTTCCAGAAGCTCACCGAGGATTACCCGGAGTTGCCCGAGCCCTACAACAACCTGGCCGTGATCTACGCCCAGCAAAAGCAGTACGAAAAGGCCAAGCAGGCGCTGGAGATGGCCATCCGTACCCATCCGTCGTACGCGACCGCGCACGAAAACCTCGGCGACATCTATGCCCGCCTGGCGAGCCAGGCCTACGACAAGGCGCTGCAGATCGATTCCTCCAACACCAGCGCCCAGACCAAGCTGGCGATGATCCGCGACCTCATGGGCACGCGGCCGGGCGGCACGCGGCCCGTGACCGTGGCCCCGGCGGCACCGGCAAAGGCCTCCGAGGCGGCCGCCGAGCCCGCGAAGCCCGTCGAGCCGAACCGCACTGCCGAAGCCCCGAGGCCGGTGGAGCCGCCGAAACCCCAGGCGAAACCGGAGCCGAAGTCGGAGCCGAAACCCGCCGCGAAGGGGAACACCGGCGACATCACCACCGAAGTTTCTCGCGCGGTCGAATCGTGGGCCGCGGCGTGGTCGAACAAGAACGTCAAGGTCTATCTCGCCCACTACGCGCGCGACTTCCGCACGCCGAACGGCGAGAGCCGCGCTGCGTGGGAGGCGGAGCGCAGCCAGCGGATCAACAAGCCCGGGCCGATCTCCGTCACCCTCGACGACCTGCGCATCACCGCCGACGGCGGCGACCGGGCGACGGCCCGCTTCCGCCAGCACTACAAGTCGGCGAACCTCAAGACCTCGAGCCACAAGACGCTGGTGCTGGCTCGCCAGGAGGGCCGCTGGCTGATCCAGCAGGAACGGGTCGGACAGTGATGAGGCGGCGGGCCACAGTCCTTCTCATCGCCACGGCGATGGCGCTCGTGCCTGCGGTGTCGCCCGTGGCCCAGCCCCATTACTCCGATTCCGGGCCCGAGCCGATGCTCGCGCGCGTCTTCGAACACATCGAGCACGGCCGCTGGAACCGGGCGCTCGAACAGACGGAAGCCATGATCCGCGCCTACCCGAACTTTCGGCTGGCGCACCTGATCAAGGGCGACCTGCTGCTCGCGCGCACGCAGCCGCTCAAGACCTTCGGCCAGGGCGGCCTTCAGGTGGCCGGCGGCAAGGTGGCCGATCTGCGCGAGGAGGCGATCGTCCGCCTGCGCGGCTACAAGAACCGGCCGCCGGAGAACTACGTGCCGCGCTACCTGCTGCAGATGCGCAATGACCAGAAATACGCGGTGGTCGTCGACACGCAGAAATCGCGGCTCTATCTCTATCAGAACGACAACGGCACGCCGCGCTTCGTCGCCGATTACTACGTCAGCCAGGGCAAGCTCGGCGCCGAGAAGATGCGCGAAGGCGACCAGCGCACGCCGATCGGCGTCTATCACGTCACGGCCAACCTGCCGCGCAAGAAACTGACGGACTTCTATGGCGCCGGCGCCTTCCCGATCAGCTACCCGAACGACTGGGACCGGCGCATGGGCCGCAACGGCCACGGCATCTGGCTCCATGGCACGCCCTCCGATACTTTCTCGCGGCCGCCGAAGGCTTCGGACGGCTGCGTCGTGCTTTCCAACCAGGATCTCAGCGCGCTCGCCGAAAACCTGCAGGTCGGCCTCACCCCGGTGATCATCAGCAACAGCATCGAGTGGCTGTCGCTCGACGACTGGCAGGCCGAGCGCAAGGCGCTTCTCGACATGATCGAAAGCTGGCGGCGGGACTGGGAAAGCCTCGACATCGACCGTTACGCCAGCCACTATTCGCGCAACTTCACCGCCGACGGTCTCGACTACCAGCGCTGGATCGAGCAAAAGCGCAAGGTCAACGCCGGCAAGACCTGGATCAAGGTCCATGTCGGCAACATCAGCATGTTCCGCAATCCCGGCAAGGAGGAGCACGTCGTCGTTACCTTCGAGCAGGACTACCGGAGCAGCAACCTGAACAACACGATGACCAAGCGGCAGTACTGGATCAAGGAAGACGGCCGCTGGAAGATCATCCACGAGGGCGCGGCCTGATCCCGCGCCTTCCCCCAACCCCATCTTTCGGAGGATCCCGATGAAAAAGCTCCTCGCCGCACTGGCGCTCCCCCTGCTCTCGCTGTCGGCCTGGGCCGGCAACCCGATCGTGGAAATGAAGACGAACCAGGGCACCATCGTCATCGAACTCGATCAGGCGAAAGCGCCCAAGACGGTCGCCAACTTCCTGCAATACACGAAGGACGGCTTCTACGACGGCACGATCTTCCACCGCGTCATCGACGGCTTCATGATCCAGGGCGGCGGCTTCGAGCCGGGCATGAAGCAGAAGCCGACCCGCGCGCCGATCGAGAACGAGGCCAGGAACGGCCTCAGGAACGTCACCGGCAGCATCGCCATGGCCCGCACGCAGGATCCGCACTCCGCATCGGCCCAGTTCTTCATCAACCTCAAGGACAACGCCTTTCTCGACTATCCGAGCCGCGATGGCTGGGGCTACGCCGTCTTCGGCAAGGTCGTCGAAGGCATGGACGTGGTGAACAAGATCGCCAAGGTGCCGACGGGCAACGCCGGCTTCCACCAGAACGTGCCGACCACACCGGTCGTCATCGAATCCGTCCGGCTGATGCCGGAAAAGAAATGAGGAACCCGTCATGATCAGGCTCCATACCAACCTCGGCACCATCACGCTCGAACTCGATGCCGAAAAGGCGCCGAAGACCGTCGCCAACTTCATCGACTATGTCCAGGCCGGTCACTACGACGGCACGGTCTTCCATCGCGTCATCGACGGCTTCATGATCCAGGGCGGCGGCTTCGAGCCGGGCATGAAGCAAAAGCCGACCCGTGCGCCGATCGAGAACGAGGCCAACAACGGGCTGAGGAACGAGCGCGGCACCATCGCCATGGCGCGAACCTCGGCCCCCCATTCGGCGACGGCCCAGTTCTTCATCAATGTCGCCGACAACGGCTTCCTCGATTACCCGGGCCAGGACGGCTGGGGCTACTGCGTATTCGGCCGGGTCACCGAAGGCATGGACGTCGTCGACCGGATCAAGGGCGTCCGCACGGGCCGCAAGGGCTTCCATCAGGACGTGCCGGTCGAGGATGTCGTCATCGAACGCGCCGAGGTCTGCTGAGAGCCTGGGAGAAATTCTGCTGCGCACGCGACGAATTTTTCATAGGCTCTGAGGCGTGGCCACGCTCTTCGTCTCCGACCTGCACCTTTCCGCGCGCAGGCCGGAGACGGCGGACCTGTTCCTGCGCTTCCTCGCCGGTCCGGCACGCGAGGCCGAAGCGCTCTACATCCTCGGCGACCTCTTCGACTACTGGGCCGGTGACGACGATCTCGACGATCCCTTCAACCGCCGGATCTGCGCAGCGCTCGCCGCACTCTCCACGCCGAAATTCTTTCTTCCCGGCAACCGCGACTTCCTTGCCGGCGAGCAGTTTGGCGTGTCGTCACGGCTGAGTTTCATCGCCGAGCCGGCCCTCGTCGACATCGAGGGTGTGCCCACGCTGCTGCTCCATGGCGACACGCTGTGCACCGATGATCTCGACTACCAGGCCGTGCGCAGGGTGCTGCGCTCCGAAGCCTGGCGCCGGGAGATCCTCGCCCTGCCGCTCGCCGAGCGCAAGAAGAAGATCGAGGGGCTGCGCGAACTGAGCGAGACCGCCAAGGGCGGCAAGCCCTACGCAATCATGGATGCCAATACAGGCGCCGTCGAGGCCGCCTTCCGCGAGCAGGGCGTCCTGCGCATGATTCACGGCCACACGCACCGCCAGGCGCGCCACGAGCACGTCGTCGACGGCCGCCGCTGCGAGCGCTGGGTATTGGGCGACTGGCACGCGAGCGGCAACGCGCTTGCCTGCGACGGAAACGGCTGCCGCTGGCTGACGATCAGCCCGTAGCCCTCGCGAGCGAACGGGCACGCAATTGCCCGCAGCCCCCGGCGATCTCCTGCCCCGCCGACTGGCGCAGCTTGGTCAGGATGCCGTGACGATAGAGATGCAGCGAGATCGCCGCCGCGCGTTCCGCCGACGGCCGCCGGAAGCCGGAACCCTCGACATCGTTGAAGGGGATCAGGTTCATCACCGCGTACTTGCCGGCGAGTAGCCGCACGATGCCTTCGATCTCGTCGTCGCCGTCATTGACGCCCTCGATCAGCGTCCATTGGTACTGCACCGGATAGCCGGTGGCGCGGCAATAGGCATCGGCGAGCTCGACGAGCTCTTCCGGCTCGATGCGCGGCGCCTTCGGCAGCAGCCGGGCACGCAGTTCCGCCTTCGTCGAATGCAGCGAGAGCGCCAAGGCCGGCTTGACGCTGCCCCGGGGCAGACGCTCGAACACGCGCCGGTCGCCGACGGTCGAAAAGACGAGATTCTTGTGGCCGATGCCGCCGGCGGTGCCAAGCAGTTCGATGGCTTCGAGCACGTTATCCATGTTGTGCGCCGGCTCGCCCATGCCCATGAACACGACCTTCTTCACGGGCCGGCGGGCGCGGGCAAGCACGACCTGGGCAACGATCTCGCCGCTGGTGAGTTGCCGCGCCAGGCCGCCTTTTCCGGTCATGCAGAACGTGCACCCCACGGCGCAGCCGACCTGGGTGGATACGCAAACGCCGTCACGCGGCAGAAGCACGCTTTCCACCGTCTGGCCGTCGGCAAGTTCCACCAGCAGGCGCACCGAGCCGTCCCGCGCCGGGTATTCGCCGATCACCCGCGCCAGCAACGCCAGTTCGAAACTCAGCCGTGGTAACACGCCGAGCACGGCGGCCGGCGGCACGCAGGCGGCAGCGAAATCGTCGAGCGGGCGCGCATTCGTCCAGTTGCGAAGGATGCGCTCGACATGGACCGGCTTGGCACCGGCATCGGCGAGGCGCCGGCGGAGATCGGCGATGCGCACCGCCGCTTCAGACCGTGGCCAGGCCGTGCGCGAGATCGGCTTCGATGTCGTCGACCGACTCGAGGCCGACGGCGATGCGCAGCAGGTTCTCGCCGATGCCCGCCTCGGCGCGCGCTTCCGGCGTGATACGGCCATGCGTGGTCGAGGCCGGATGGGTGATCGTCGTCTTGGTGTCGCCGAGATTGGCCGTGATCGACAGCAGCCTGCAGTTGTCGACCACGCGCCAGGCCTCGGCGCGCCCGCCCCGGACCTCGAAGGAGAGGATGGCGCCGCCGGCCGCCTGCTGGCGCATCGCCAGCGCGTGCTGCGGATGCGAGGGCAGTCCCGGATAGTAGACGCGCTCAACCTTCGGATGGCCTTCCAGACGGGAAGCGAGTTCGAGCGCGTTGGCCGACTGCGCCTGCATGCGGATCTTCAGCGTTTCCATGCCCTTGAGGATCACCCAGGCGTTGAACGGTGACAGCGTCGGCCCGGCCGTACGCAGGAACTTGAAGACTTCGTCGGTGAGATGCTTCGCTCCGCAGACGGCACCGCCGAGCACGCGGCCCTGGCCGTCGAGATACTTGGTCGCCGAGTGGACGACCAGATCCGCGCCGAGGTCGAGCGGCCGCTGGAGGACGGGCGTGCAAAAGCAGTTGTCGACGGCGAGAAGCGCGCCGCCGGCATGGGCGATCTCGGCGATCGCACAGATGTCGAAGACCTCGGTGAGTGGATTCGAGGGCGTCTCGATGAATACGAGCTTCGTGTTTTGCCGCATCGCGGCGCGGAAGCCCTCCGGCCGAGTGCCGGCGACGAAGGTGGTGTCGATGCCAAAGCGCGGCAGGATGGTGCCGAAGAGTTGCTGCGTCGCGCCGAAGAGGCTGCGCGACGCGACGACATGGTCGCCGGCCTTCAAGAGCACCATCGCCATCGACAGGATGGCCGACATGCCACTCGCCGTGGCGATGCAGCCCTCGGCGCCTTCCAGCGCGGCGAGCCGCGTCTGCATCGCCGCGACGGTCGGGTTGGAAAAGCGGGCATAGACCATGCCCTCCTCTTCGCCCGAAAAACGCGCCGCGGCCTGGGCTGCACTCTTGAAGACGAAACTCGATGTCAGGTAGAGCGCCTCGGCGTGCTCGCCGAACTGGCTGCGCTCCTGCCCGGCGCGGACGGCGAGCGTGTCGAGGCGGTACTTCTCAGTCATTGGCGGTCACCAGGTTGAGGTCGAGCTGGCCGCCTTCGCCGTCGTCACTCCCCTTCGCCGGCTTGCCGCGCGCGTTCTCGACGCTCTCCAAATATTCCGGCGACACGTCGCCGGTGATGTAGTGGCCGTCGAAGCACGAGGCATCGAACTGGGTGATCGCCGGATTGACGGCGCGCAGCGCGGCCTTGAGCGCGTCGAGATCCTGGTAGATCAGCGCATCGCAGCCGATGATGTCGCGCACCTCCTCGGTGCTGCGGCCGTGCGCCACGAGCTCTTCGAGCGTGGGCATGTCGATGCCGTAGACGTTGGGGTAGCGCACCGGCGGCGCGGCGCTGGCCATGTAGACCTTGCGCGCGCCGGCGTCGCGCGCCATCTGCACGATTTCCCTGGACGTGGTGCCGCGCACGATGGAGTCGTCCACCAGCAGCACGTTGCGGCCCTTGAATTCGCTGCCGATCACGTTGAGTTTCTGCCGCACGCTTTTCTTGCGCACCGCCTGCCCGGGCATGATGAAGGTGCGGCCGACATAGCGGTTCTTCACGAAGCCTTCACGGTAAGGCAGGCCCAGCAGCTGCGCGAGCTGCATGGCGCTGGGCCGGCTGGATTCGGGAATGGGGATGACGACATCGATCTCGTTCGGCGGCACCGTGGAGATGACGCGCTTGGCCAGCGTCTCGCCCAGATTGAGCCGTGCCTGGTAGACCGAGATGCCGTCGAGCACTGAATCGGGCCGCGCCAGGTAGACGAACTCGAAGATGCAGGGCGACAGCCGCGGCGCCTCGGCGCATGCGCGGGTGTGGCGCTGCCCGTCGAGGCTGACGAACACGGCTTCACCGGGCGCGATGTCGCGTTCGAAGTGATAGCCCGTGCCCTCCAGCGCCACCGACTCGCTGGCGAACATCACCGCGCCGTCTTCGCCGCGGCCCATGCACAGCGGCCGGATGCCGTAGGGGTCGCGGAACGCGAGCAGGCCGTGGCCGGCGATGAGCGCGATCACCGCATACGAGCCGCGCACGCGCCGGTGCACGGCCGCCACGGCGTTGAACACATGCTCGGGCTTGAGCGGCAGGCCGTCGGTGCTGCGCGCGAGTTCGTGCGCGAAGATGTTGAGCAGCACCTCCGAATCGCTCTCGGTGTTGATGTGGCGGTGGTCGGTGCTGAAAAGCTCGGCCTTGAGCGCGGCCGCGTTGGTCAGGTTGCCGTTGTGTACCAGCACCACACCGAACGGCGCGTTGACGTAGAAGGGTTGGGCCTCTTCTTCGCTGAAGGCGTTGCCGGCGGTGGGGTAGCGCACCTGACCCAGCCCGCTCGTGCCCGGCAGCGAGCGCATGTTGCGCGTTCGGAACACGTCGCGCACCATGCCGCGCGCCTTGTGCATGAAGAACTTGTGGCCGAGCTGGGTGACGATGCCGGCCGCATCCTGCCCGCGGTGCTGCAGCAACAGCAGCGCGTCGTAGATCAACTGGTTGACGGGTGCGTTGCTGACGACGCCGACGATTCCACACATGATGGGTTCACCTTGTTCGATTGGAGGCGGGGGTGCGCACCGCCCGCCAGTCAGGGTTCAAGCGGGCAACTGTGCCCCAAATGTCTGTTCCAGCACCGGCCGCAGGCTGGCCAGTGCCGCCTCGAGCCAGCGCGCCCCGTGGGATTCGCGCCAGCTCGCGGCCTCGTGCAGCGGCGTGAGCGCGGCCAGCACCGCCAGCGCCAGCAGCAGCACGGCTGCGCGCACCAGCCCGAAACCGGCGCCCAGCACCCGGTCCACCGGGCGCAGGCCCGCCGCGCGAACCAGGCGGCGCAGCAGCGCGGCGACGAGCCCGGAGGCGAACACGCCGACGATGAAGATGGCCACGAACGCCACCGCGTGGCGCAGGGCCGCACTGGCATTGCCCAGCGGCAGGCGCACGGCCAGATCCGAGGCCCACCACTGCGCGAGGAAAAACGCGGCCACCCACCCGGCGCAGGTCAGCATCTCATACACCAGACCGCGCCAGGCGCCCAGCAGCAAGGAGACGACCAGCACGGCCAGCAGCACCCAGTCGAGCAGCGGCAAGTCCACGGTCTTACAGGGTCAGCAAGGCGGCCGGCAGGCCCAGCGCGCGCACGCGCGCGGCGGCTTTCTCGGCCTCGGCACGGTCGGTGAAGGGGCCCACGCGCACGCGGATGCGCTTGCCATCAGCCGTCTCGGCCACCTGGGTGTAGGTGGTCATGCCGGCATGCTCGACCTTGAGGCGGGTTTCGCGCGCCTTGGTGGCGTCGGCGAAGGCGCCCACCTGCACGATGTAACGCGCCGAGCCCGCCGCAGCGGGCGGCGCGGCGGCGGTGGGGTTCGCCTTGGGCACGTCCTTGCCCTCTAGCAGCGCGCGGGCGCGGGCGCCGTCATCGCGCACGCTCGGCGCAGCCTCGGGCGCAGGGACGGGCTTGCGCGCTGCCGCCGACGCGGCGATCGCGGGCGGTTTGGCGACCGACGCAGTCGCCACCGGCTTTGCTATCGAATGTGAAGCAGATGATGACCCGTTGACGCTGGGGTTCGCCGGTTTTTCCGCCCTTCTCTGCGCCACGAGCTCCTCGCGGTCGTCCAGGCTGGCCTGGGCACTCACCGATGCGGGTTTGCCGGGATGCGGGGCGGTCGCCGGCGGGGTCGATGGGGTGGCGCTCTGGGCGGCCGGCTGGGTGCGGGCTGCGCTGGCGCCAGCGGCCGCCGAGGCCAGTGCGGAGGCCGGGTGCGCGGCCGGCGTGGCGGAGGGCAGCGGCGCAACCTTGTTGCGGTCGGGGATGACGATGGGCACATCCACGGACACCGGCCGCGGCTGCCTGTCGAACACCAGCGGAAAGCCGATCACCGCCGCCAGCACCAGGGCCACCGCACCGATGAGCCGATGACGCGCGCGCCGCCGCAGGGCCTCCACGCTGTCCGCCGGCGTCGTGGCTTCGCCCGGCGGGGTCGAGCGTGAGAAGGGAAACTTGAGGAAGGCCATGCGCGCGACTCAGACGTTGTGGATGAATCGGCCGCAGCGCCCGGTGGGGTGAGCTGACAAGGAGATCGTCGGGATCACGGCGTTTCAGACGTGCTTGGCGCTCAGGCGGGGCAGACCCTCGTGCAGCACACCGCCGACGGTGAAGAAGGATCCGAAGACCACGATTCTATCAGCGGGGTCGGCCGCGGCGAGGGCGGCCTGCAGCGCGGCCGAGGGCGTGGCGTGGCTGCTCACCGTCTGCGGCGCAACCGGAAACTGGGCTTGCCAGCGGGCCTGCAGCTCGGCCCCGCTGGCCGCGCGTGCGGTGGGCAGGTCGCAGAAATACCAGCGGTCCACCAGCGGCGCGATGCGCGCGAACATGGCGCTCACGTCCTTGTCGGCCATTGCGCCGAACACCGCATGGGTGGTGGGGAAGAAGCCCATGGCGTCGAGGTTCTCGGCCAGCGCGGCCACGGCATGCGGGTTGTGCGCCACGTCGAGCACCAGGGCCGGCGTGCCCGGCACCAGCTGGAAGCGCCCGGGAAGCGCCACCATCGCCAGGCCGTTGCGGATGGCCTGCGCGGGCACCGGCAGGCGCGCACGCAGCGCCTCGAAGGCCGCCAGCACGCCCGCGGCGTTGACGAGCTGGTTGGCGCCGCGCAGCGCGGGGTAGGGCAGACCGGCGTACTGGCGGCTGCGGCCGCGCCATTGCCACTGCTGGCGGTCGCCGCCGTAGTGCAGGTCGCGGCCGACGAGCCAGAGGTCGGCGCCGATCTCGCGGGCGTGGTCGATCACGCTCTGCGGGGGCAGCGGGTCGCTGACGATGGCCGCCCGTCCGGTGCGCAGAATGCCGGCCTTCTCGCGGCCGATGTGCTCGCGGTCGGGGCCCAGCAGTTCGGTGTGGTCGAGGTCGATGCTGGTGATGATGGCGCAGTCGGCGTCGACCACGTTCACGGCGTCGAGCCGGCCGCCCAGGCCCACCTCCAAAATCACCACGTCCAGCGCGGCATGGGCCAGCAGGTCGAGGATGGCCAGCGTGGTGAACTCGAAGTAGGTGAGGGCGACGTCGCCGCGCACGACCTCCACCCGCTCGAAGTGCGGCAGCAGGGCCTCGGCCGTCACGGCTTCGCCGCGCACGCGGCAGCGTTCCTCGAAGTGCACCAGATGCGGCGAGGTGTAGACGCCGGTGCGGTAGCCCGCCTGCAGCGCAATCGCCTCGAGCAGCGCGCAGGTGGAGCCCTTGCCATTGGTGCCCGCCACGGTGATCACCGGCGCGTCGAAACGCAGGGCCAGGCGGCGCGCCACCTCGGCGACGCGCTCCAGACCCAGCGCAATGGTGTGGGGGTGCAGCCGCTCGCAGTGCGCGAGCCATTCGGGAAGGGTGCGGGGCAGTGTGGACGTCATGACGCGCCGATTGTCGCGCAGGCAGCACGGCCGCCGCGCGCGCCCGGCGGCGCCGGGTCCAACGCTTCGCGCGGCGGCGCTCGGCCGGGTTCAGGCGCAATCGTTGGGCTTGAACCGGGGGTCAATCGCCCATGACGATGCCCTCGCGCCGCGGGTCGGCGCCACCGAGCCAGCCGCCGCCCTCGCGACGCTGGAGGGACTGCAGGCCGCTGGTCATGGGCATTTCGCGCACTTCGGCGCCGCGCGTGCGCAGCGCCTGCACGGTGGCTGCGGGGAAACGCCCCTCCTCGAGCAGCGTGGGGCCGTTGAGCGAGCCGAAGTTGGGCAGGTCGATGGCCTGCTGCGGCGTCAGGCCCCACTGCAGCGTGCCGTACAAGGTCTTGGCCGTGTAATGGATGATCAGGGCGCCGCCGGGGCTGCCCGCGCTCATCACCAGGGCGCCACTGGCCTTGTCGAACACCAGCGTGGGCGACATCGACGAACGCGGGCGCTTGCCGGGCTGCACGCGGTTGGCAATCGGTGCCCCGCTGGCGTCACGCGGGGCGAAGCTGAAGTCGGTGAGCTCGTTGTTGAGCAGGAAGCCGCCGGGGCGCGATGCGTCGGTGGTGACCATCTGGCGCGAGCCGAAGGCGTCCTCGATGGTCGTGGTCATCGCCAGCGCGTGACCGTCGGCATCGACGATGCTGATGTGGCTGGTGCCGTACTCCACCTGCTCGGGCATGGGGGCGAAGCTGGTGCGCAGCGGGCCGGGTGTGCCGGGCTGCGCGGTCTTCATCGAGGGCGCGCCGGGGGTCTGGCCGATCAGCGCCGCACGCTGCGCAAGGTAGTCCGGCGCGAGCAGGCTCATCCAGCTGCCTGCCGGCGGGGCGACGAAGTCGGGGTCGGCCAGGTACTGCGCGCGGTCGGCGAAAGCCAGGCGCGCGGCCTCGGTGTAGAGGTGCAGCCAGTCGGCGCCGGGCAGGCCCTGGTTCGGCGGCAGCGGGGGGGGGCCGGGGTGGGCCGCCGGGCCCAGGACCTGCCCCACGGCGATGGCGCCGGAACTCGGCGGCGGCAGGCCGCAGAGGCGGTAGGCCTTGCCGCGGGCGGCCCAGTCGTGGCACAGGGGTTCGCGCTCCTTGGCCTGGTAGCCGGCCAGGTCGGCCAGCGTCATCGCGCCGGGGTTGCCCGCGTGGCCGCGCACCTTGGCGACGATGGC
>CAZGYD010000101.1:0-1110 GCA_964530115.1 uncultured Rhodocyclaceae bacterium
GCTCAGCGTGCTACCCGCCCTCATCAAGAAGAGTCTCCCCGTGCACCAGGTTGCCGAGCTGTTCTCGAGGTTGTGCAAGCGCGGCATCGTCAAGGACGAGGGCACAAAGATTTCCTATGCTTTACCAGCCGCACCCTAGCACTCCGCTCCAGCGGGACGCTTCGCCTGCTGCGCGTGCACGCGCCCCTGGGCTTCGACGTTCGTCCGTTTACGTCTAGGTCCGCGCTTTCTGTCCCCCGCCGCCGTCTCGCCAGCGCCGACTGTCGCGCTCCGTCTCGGCCGCTGGGCTGGCGCTCCGTAGGGCGGGCGCCGGCAGTCTCGCCCTGCCGTGCTTCGTTTCGCCCTTCGGCCCCGTCGCGGGCTCGTTGGGTTTCGGGTTCCTCGTCCGCCGCAGCCGCTTTCCGCGCCGGGCGGGGGTTTCGGGCGCTGGCGTTCTTGCGGGCGTCATCGCCTAACACTGCGCTCCAGCGGGACGCTTCGCCTGCTACGCAGGCTCGCGCCCCTGAGCTTGAACGTTAGAGGCATGAGGTACTCATCCGGCCGCGGACCGCAATCTATGGCTTCCATTACTTACGCCGCTATGGCAATGGGGCTGGGAGCGCCCTTTTTCACGCAGGGAGAAGAAAGATTGGACATGCTGTGGCAGATATACATGAGCCCCATGTTTGACCAAGAACCTGTTATGCCGTTGGCTTTCTCTGCAGTAGCCTCACTCGGGCTATGTTTGCTCTACTTCAGCAAATATTTTTCAACATTTAGCTCTCGCCCCTCTACCGGGCGAGCAAGTGCAGTCTTGTCATTTGTGTTGTTATTCAATGCACTCATTAACTTCGGTCATTTGGTCGTCTATGGATTCCTCGCAGCTTTCATCTTTACACTTTGGGCATGGTGGCGCTCCGATCCCGAAGACAGTTGGCTATGAATAACCCGCCTCTAACATTTCGCTCCAGCGGGACGCGCCGCAAGCGGCGCGCCCCTGAGCTTGAACGTTAGGGTTCTCCCGTGACCTCTCGCACGAATTACGTCCTTGTCGACTTCGAAAACGTCCAGCCGAAGGACATCGGCTTGCTCAAGGATGGTCCGTTTAAGGTCAAGGTTTTTCTTGGCCCG
>CAZGYD010000102.1:0-9673 GCA_964530115.1 uncultured Rhodocyclaceae bacterium
CACCAAGGCGCAACTCGTCAAGGCCGCCGTCAGCCACCTGCGCAGCGTCCAAAAACAGCCCGCCCGTGTCCAAAGCTACTTTCAGCATGACCCCGTCAAATACGCCGCATGATTCAAGTTCATCTTGGCCGGCTCAATAAGCAAATGCGGGCAATCGAACGTGCGCGTACGTTGCTGGCGGCAAGAAAAGAAGCTGACAACGCCTATCCCCTTGATGCGCTCGGCCCACTGACCGAGGTGGCGCGCGAGATTGCCAATGGCGTGCAGTGCAGTCCGGCACTGGCCGGGCAATCGGTGCTCGCAGCGGCAGCGTTGCTGATCCAAGGCGTGGCAAACGTGCGGGGTGCGGATGGCAGAGCCAAGCCGCTCAGCGTATATGCATTGACCATAGCGCAATCTGGCGACGGCAAGGACTCTGCCGACGGCGTGGCGTTTCACGCCATCAGGGAATGGCAACGGGATGCCACTAATGCTTATCGGCGGATCATGGCCAGGTTGGGCAAGGACGACGTGCCGCCGCCCGAGCCATATCTTGTCACGCGTGACATTACGGCGGAGGGGCTGCGGCGAGCTTACGAAAAAGGGATCTCATCCCAAGGAGTTTTCTCTACTGAAGCGGCGACAGTGCTTGTCGGACATGCCTTGAGTCAGGAGAATCGGATCAAGACAGCTGCGACGCTTTGCAGCCTTTGGGATGGAATGGGTTTTTCGGTGGCACGAGCCGGAACGGGACGATTCGAGCGTTATGGCACACGGCTATCGATGCATTTGATGGCGCAGCCTGCCGCGGTATCCGAGGTTATGAGCGATGCAGCACTTCTGCATATCGGCTTCTGGCCGAGGTTCTTGCTGGCTTGGCCCGAGCCATTGCAGCCAAGGAAGTATCGCCCTTTTCATCCAGAAACGTCGCCGTCCATCGTGGCGTATTGGCGGCGCTGTGACGAGCTTCTACGACTACCACTACAAGATGACAATGACAAACTCCTGTTACTCGAGCTCGATGAGGGGGCGGTCGCAGAATAGTGCAACATCTCTTCTGTAAATTTGTAGTCTGCTGGTTTTGCGATGCTTTGGCGGCCGCAGCGATGAGGGCGCGTAGCGCCCGAAGAGCGGAGGACGGCAAAGCATCGCGGCGCGACCCCGGCAGACCGCTTCCGCAGGCGATTTCTTCGAGGCATTCTTCCCCAAACCCACGAAGGAGTCGACACCATGGCACAACGCGTAGAACATCATCCTCTGGACGCCGCTTTTGCAGCTTTGCTGGCCAACGGCCTGGACGGTGCCGGCGAGGCGCTGCGCATCCTGGTCAACGAAGCGAGCAAGATCGAGCGCGCCCAGTTTCTGGGCGCCCGACCGTATGAACGCACCGCTGAACGTAGCGATTACGCCAATGGCTTCAAGCCCAAGACCGTCATGACCCGCCTGGGCGAACAGACCTTCGACATCCCCCAGGTGCGCGGTGGCGGCTTTTATCCTTCCGCCTTGGAGAAGGGTTCCCGCACCGAGCAGGCGCTCAACCTTGCTCTGGCCGAGATGTACGTCCAGGGTGTGTCCACGCGCAAGGTCTGCGACATCCTGGTCAAGCTCCTCGGGCCGGAGGTGTCCCTCTCCTCGACCCAGGTCAGCCGCGCCGCCGAGAAGCTCGATGCCGGCCTTGCCGCCTGGCGCGAGCGACCGCTCGACGAGACGCCCTATCTCTTCCTCGATGCCCGCTACGAGCGGGTGCGCGAAGGCGGCCAGTTGGTCGATTGTGCGGTGCTGGTCGCGGTCGGCGTGACCAAGGATGGCAAACGTCGCGTGCTGGGCGTCTCGGTCGCCCTGTCCGAGGCCGAGGTTCATTGGCGTGCCTTCCTCGACAGCCTGATCCGGCGCGGCTTGAAAGGCGTCAAGCTGATCGTCTCCGACGATCATGCCGGCCTCAAGGCAGCGCGCCGGGCCACCCTGCCCAGTGTGCCCTGGCAGCGTTGCCAGTTCCATTTGCAGCAAAACGCTGGGGCGTATGTCACCCGGCTCGACCAAAAGAAACCCGTCGCCCAGCGCATCCGCTCGATCTTCAATGCCCCGGACAAGGCCGAGGCCGAGCGGCTCTTGCGTCAGGCGCTCGATGCCTGGAAGACCGAGGCACCCAAGCTCGCCCAGTGGGCCGAGGAGAACCTGCCCGAGGGCTTCGCGGTCTTCGACCTGCCCCACGCCCAGCGCACCCGTCTGCGCACCACCAATGGCCTCGAACGCATCAACCGCGAGATCAAGCGCCGCACTCGCGTCGCGTCGATCTTCCCCAACACTGCCTCTTGCCTGAGACTCGTCTCCGCCCTGCTCGCCGAGTGCGATGAGGAGTGGATGACCGGCAAGGTCTATCTCAACTTGCATGCCTGATCCCAATATCCCGATGGAATCACCACGGATAATTTACAGAAAGAAAGTTGCACTGCCCGGTCGCAGTCCTGGCGCCATTTCTGGAGGAGTGCGAACAACGTTCCCGTCGTGGGGATTGGCAGCCGATTCAGCCATTTGGTCTGCGTGGCGCCGAGCTTGCAGCTCGCATCGCGGGTGTTCAAACGGCCTTTGCGGGAGGCGATGTGATTGATGCCGAAAGCGCCGAGCGGAGTATTGCCCTGGTGCGCCATTCACTGCGTAACTGGCAAGTTGCCATGGAAGGTGGTCATGCTGATCCTGTGGTTGCGCATGCCGTGACGCTATTCCAGTGGCTGCTCAATTATGATAAACCAATCAAAGTGGGCGATATTCTCCGTTTGGGACCGGCTCCCCTACGCAGCAAGAGCCGACGCGATGCTGTGCTCGACCGCCTGGCGGAAGTGGGCTTGGTGGCGATTCGCGATGGCATGGTGACAGCTTTGCCGTTGGATGCGGACCCTGCGAATCCTGAGAACGACGCGAAAAACCGCACCACCACGGGCGATTCGCGTTATGCGAATGCATGCGAGCGCTGCGAACCCGGTGACGACATTCGCAGGATTCGTATTCCATGAGGCTGCGGACAAATCAGTTGCGTGCCGGGAATTCGCAGCATTCGCAAGGTTCGCAGACTTGCGATCTGGGCGACACGGTCGCCCCGGTGTCCAGACATGGACTGGGGTCGGGGCGGGAATTTCACCCGGCCACCTTCGGCTTATGAGGCCGACGACCCTTCGACTGCGGTCCACCGGCCCCAGCCAGATTCATATTACCTCAAGAGCGACAGCGAGCGCTCGATGGGGCAGAATAGGAGACCATTTCACGACCTGATTACCAATGAGCCTCAGCCAACTTTACGAGCCGGTACGGCATAGGCGGTGTTTGCGCGGCGGCGGTCGCCAGCCGGGCGAGCATGCTCGCCAGATCGAAACGCCGGTTGAAACGATAGCTGAACTCGGCCAGATAGCGCGGCAGGTGCTTCGGGCGGATCGCATGATAGGTGCCGTGGATCGCGTTCTTCACATTTCCCAGCATGGTATCGACCCAGTTGAGCGTAAGTCTCTTGCGGGCAAGCCCCGGCCCGCTCATCACGGTCGGCTCGTGATCGCAGCCGGCCTCAGCCACCGCCCCGAAACAGGCCAAGCCATCCGAATACACCCGAGTACCCGGTGCCAGCTTCGCCCGGCTCCAGCGAGCAATCTCCTTCAACCGGAAGCCCTTGACGCAATTCAGACTCATGCAACGCGGATGCCCCGCCGCATCGGTTTCCACCGCCACCACGAAGGGCGTCTTGCCGCGCGTGCCGCGCCCGCGCTTGTAGCCCCGGCGCCGGCCGCCCCAGTAGGCGTCGTCGAGCTGCACCAGGCCGCGGAGCTTGCGGCCGGCATCGCGCTCCAGCATCGCCTGCATGAGCTTGTGCTTCATCAGCCAGGCGCTGTTCTGGGAGATGCCCAGCTGGCGGGAGAGCGCCAGCGAAGAGATGCCGTTCTTGGCCTGGGTGATCAGATGCATGGCCAGAAACCAGACATTGAGCGGCAGCTTGGAACCGGCGAAGATCGTCCCGGCCGTGACCGAGGTCTGCCGGCGGCAGCCGTTGCACTGGATGAGCCGCCGGCGCTTGAGGGCGCAGCAGGCCGTATGCCCGCACTCGGGGCAGACGAAACCCCGCGGCCAGCGCCAGGCAAAGAGCGCCTGCTCGCATTGTTCCGCCGTTGCGTACTTGTCCATGAATTCGCGCAAACCCATGCCCCGCTGAAATTGCACCTTGTTCTTCGGCATCGCTTATCTCCTTGGAAAATCAAGCAATGCCAGTTTGCTACCCCCACTGGCTCACAGGCTGAGCCTCATTGGTAATCAGGTTTCACGAAGTGTTCCCGTGTTTGTTCTCACGATGAGCCTCTTTTTCTTGCAAGAAACGAAACGGCAAGGCTTTGCGCCGGTTCGCTAGCTTCTGCATCGAAGTGAGGAAACTCGGCGCTGACGGGACGGCACGGCGATGATCGATTTCGATCCGTTCTGGCTCACATTGCTGCTCGCGGCATTTTTCGCCGGCTTCGTCGATGCGGTGGCGGGCGGTGGCGGGATGATCCAGGTCCCTGCGCTGTTCGCCGCGCTGCCTGGCGAGGCGCCGGCGACCCTGTTCGGCACCAACAAGGTGGCGTCGATCTTCGGCACCTCATATGCCGCGCGGCGTTACGCCCGGGTGGTGGAGCTTCCCTGGCGGCTCGTGCTGCCCGCTGCGGGGGCGGCGTTCGTGTTTTCGTTCGTCGGCGCCGCGGTGGTGGCCTGGCTGCCGAGAGCAGTGGTGCGTCCGCTGGTGCTCATCCTGCTCGTGGCCGTCGCGGCTTACACCTGGACCCGGCCGGATTTCGGCGCAGCCAAACGCCCGCCCCGGCTGGCAGTGGAGCATCTTTTCATTGCGGCGGTTTCGGTCGGCGCCGTGCTGGGCTTCTATGACGGCTTCTTCGGGCCGGGGGCCGGCAGCTTCATGATCTTCGCCTTCGTGCGTCTGTTCGGCATGGATTTCCTGCACGCCTCGGCCAGCGCCAAGGTCATCAACGCCGCGACCAATGCCGGCGCCTTGCTGCTGTTCGCGCCTTCCGGCCACGTGCTCTGGGCGCTTGGTTTCGGCATGACGTTTTGCAACATCGCCGGATCGCGTTTTGGCAGCAAGCTGGCGATCCGGCACGGCAGCGGTTTCGTGCGGGTGGTGTTCCTGATCATGACCTCGTCGCTGATCGTGAAGATCGCTTGGGACACATTCGCCATCGGCGGCTGAAACCCTTCGGATTCATGGACGAACGGCCGTCGCGATGATAAATTGGGCAAGATTTTCGCCATCATTCACCAAAACTTTCGGGAGGAGCCCATGAAGTTGCACAAACCGTCTTTGCTGGCGCTGGCATTCGCAGCCGGACTGGCTGGCCAGGCATTCGCGGACATCAATGTCGGAGTGGTGGTCTCGGCCACCGGCCCGGCGGCCTCGCTCGGCATTCCGGAAAAGAACACCATCGCCCTGATGCCGACTTCGATCGGCGGCGAGAAAGTGAATTACATCGTCCTCGACGATGCGTCCGATACCACCACCGCGGTGAAGGACACCCGCAAGCTCTTGACCGAGGACAAGGTGGATGTGATCGTCGGCTCCACGATCACGCCGAATTCGCTGGCGATGATCGACGTCGTCGCCGAGGCCGAGACGCCGATGATCTCGATGGCAGCATCGGCGCGCATCGTCGATACCAGCAACCCGAAAGTCAAATGGGTGTTCAAGACGCCGCAGAACGACATCCAGATGTCGACGGCGATCGTCGAGCACATGACCAGCGCCGGTATCAAGACCGTCGCCTTCATCGGCTTCGCCGACGCCTACGGCGAGGGCTGGTTTCAGGAATTCTCGAAAATCGCCGAGGCGCGTAAATTGCAGATCGTCGCCAACGAGCGCTACAACCGCAACGACACCTCGGTGACCGGTCAGGTGCTGAAGATCATCGCCGCCAAGCCGGATGCGGTGCTGATCGCCGGTTCGGGCACGCCGGCCGCGCTGCCGCAGAAGACGCTGAAGGAGAAAGGCTACAAGGGCGCTTTCTATCAGACGCACGGCGTGGCCAACAAGGATTTCCTGCGCGTCTGCGGCAAGGATTGTGAAGGCACCTTGCTGCCGGCTGGTCCGGTGCTGGTCGCCGCGCAACTGCCGGACAGCAACCCGATCAAGAAGGTGGCCCTCGACTATGTGACCAAATATGAGGCGGCGCATGGCAAGGGCAGCGCCTCGACCTTCGGCGCGCACGCCTGGGATGCCGGCATCCTGCTGCAGCACGCCGTGCCGGTGGCTCTCAAGAAGGCCAAGCCCGGCACGAAGGAGTTCAAGGCGGCGCTGCGTGATGCGCTGGAAGGGCTGAAGAACGTCACCGTCTCGCACGGCATCGTCAACATGTCACCGACCGACCATCTCGGCTTCGATCAGCGCGCCCGCGTGATGGTGAAGATCGAGAATGGCGACTGGAAGTTGATCCAATAAAATTCCGGTCATTGAAGTCAAGGGCGTCGGAAGCCTCCGGCGCCCTTGTCGTTTGAAAGAATCGACCAATGGATCTGCAAATCGCGCTGTTGCTCGGCCAGGATGGCATCGTCACCGGCGCCATCTATGCGCTGCTGGCGCTGGCCCTGGTGCTGGTGTTCGCGGTCACGCGCGTGATCTTCATCCCGCAGGGCGAGTTCGTCGCCTACGGCGCCTTGACGCTGGCCGGCATCCAGAGCGGCCAGACACCCGGCACGATCTGGCTGCTGCTGGCGCTGGGCATCGCGGTGACGGCCGTCGACGCGCCGGCCAGCCTGCGCGCCGGAAGAGGGCGTTTGCTGCGGCTTGTCGCCAGCCAGCTCGTTTATCCAATCGTCATCATCGCGCTGCTGCTCGGCGGCTCCCCGCGCAACTGGCCGCTGCTGCTGCAGGTGCTGCTCGCGCTCGCGGTGGTGGTGCCGCTCGGCCCGCAGCTCTACCGCTTGGTCTATCAGCCGATCGCCGAAGCCACGGTGCTGGTGCTGCTGATCGCCTCGGTCGCGCTGCACCTGACCCTGGTCGGCCTGGGCCTGCTGTTCTTCGGCGCCGAAGGCTCGCGCACCCCGGCGTTTTCCGAAGCCTCTTTCGATCTCGGCGCGCTCACCGTCAGCGGCCAGAGCCTGTGGGTGATCGCCGCCAGTCTCTTCTTGATCGTCGCTCTCTACTTCTTCTTCGAGAAGAGCCTCTACGGCAAGGCCTTGCGCGCCACCGCGGTGAATCGCGCCGGCGCGCGGCTGATGGGCATCTCGACGACGCTGGCCGGCCGGCTGACCTTCCTGCTGGCGGCGGCGATCGGCGCGCTCTCCGGCATCCTGATCGCGCCGATCACGACGGTGTATTACGACACCGGCTTCCTGATCGGCCTCAAAGGCTTCGTCGGCGCCATCATCGGCGGACTGGCGAGCTACCCGGTGGCGGCGGCGGGTGCGGTGCTGGTCGGCCTGCTCGAATCCTTCTCGTCCTTCTGGGCTTCGGCCTTCAAGGAAGTGATCGTGTTCACGCTGATCATCCCGGTGTTGCTATGGCGCTCGCTGACCACGCGCCACGTCGAGGAGGAGGAATGAAGCCGCGCCTCGTCCTCGCCGCTTTCGTCCTGCTGCTGGCCGTGGCGCCGCTGGCGCTGCCCGAGTTCTACATCACGCTGCTCAATTACATCGGGCTCTATGCGCTGGTCGCGCTCGGCCTGGTGCTGCTGACGGGGATCGGCGGGCTGACCTCGTTCGGCCAGGCGGCGTTCGTCGGCATGGGTGCCTACGCGACCGCCTGGCTGACCACCGCCGCGTCCCTTCCTGGCTGGCTGCTGCCGTTGGCCCATCCCTGGGGTGGGCTGCTGCTCGGCATCGCGCTCACCACGCTGCTCGCGCTGCTCCTGGGCGCGCTGACCCTGCGCCTGTCCGGGCATTACCTGCCGCTGGGCACGCTCGCCTGGGGGATCTCGCTGTATTTCCTGTTCGGCAATCTCGAATTCCTCGGCGGCCATACCGGCATCGGCGGCATTCCGCCGCTCGCCGTCGCCGGCTTCGAACTGCGCGACGGCCGGCAGTTCTTTTTCCTGATCTGGCTCGTGCTGCTCGCCGCAGTCTGGCTGACGCGCAACCTGCTCGACTCGCGCGCCGGCCGCGCGATCCGCGCCCTCAAAGGCGGCTCGCTGATGGCCGAGGCGATGGGGGTCGACACCGGCCGCATGAAGATCGTCATCTTCCTGATCGCCGCGTTGTTCGCCTGCCTCTCCGGCTGGCTCTACGCGCACCTGCAGCGCTTCCTCAATCCGACGCCCTTCGGTCTTCACATCGGCATCGAGTATCTGTTCATGGCCGTGATCGGCGGGGCGGCGCACGTTTGGGGCGCGCTGGTCGGCGCGGCGGTGATCACGATCCTCAAGCAGTGGTTGCAGGACATCCTGCCGCAGCTGTTTGGCGCGACCGGCAACTTCGAGGTGATCGCCTTCGGCCTGCTGATGATCTTCGTGCTGCACCGCGCGCGCGAGGGTTTGTGGCCGATGCTCGCGCGCTTCGTGCCGGAGGCGGGGTGCCGGGCCACCAGCGCCGACTTTGCGCCGGCCACGCCGTTGCCGCGGCGCGCCGTTCCCGCGCCGGGCACGCTGCTGCTCGAAGTCGGCGAGGCGGTGAAGAAATTCGGCGGACTGGTCGCCAACGACCGGATGAGCCTCGCCGTCGCGGCGGGCGAGATCCTCGCCTTGATCGGCCCGAACGGCGCCGGCAAGTCGACGCTGTTCAACCTGATCACCGGCGTCGATCCGCCCACCAGCGGTTCGGTGCGCTTCCTCGGCCAGGAGGTGGCGGGCCGCTCTTCGCGCGCCATCGCCCGGATGGGCATGAGCCGCACCTTCCAGCACGTGCGCCTGCTGCCCGCGATGACGGTGCTGGAGAACGTCGCGCTGGGCGCGCACATGCGCGGCAGCCGGGGCGTCGTGCCGGCGATGCTGCATCTGGAGCGCGCCGAGGAGCGCCGGCTGCTGGCCGAGGCGGCGCGCCAGTGCGAGCGCGTCGGCCTCGGTGCGCACCTTCATGATGCCGCCGGTAGTCTGCCGCTCGGCAAGCAGCGCATCGTCGAGATCGCCCGGGCGCTGGCCGACTATCCGTGTCTGCTGCTTCTCGACGAGCCGGCTGCTGGGCTACGCTTCCGCGTGAAGCAGGAGCGAGCCGGACTGCTGTCCCAGCTGCGCGCCGTCGGCACGGGCATCATTCGGGTCGAGCCAGAAGTGGAGGTGGTGATGTCTCTGTCCGATCGAGGCGCGGTGAATGCGATTGGCCAGGAGATTACAGAAGGGCTGCTCCACGCTGTGCAACGGGCGGGTGTCTGGGTTACGCTGCCCCTGCAAGCAGTCGATGGCGGGACGGCTGCGACAGCGGCGGGCGGACGGTATGTGCATCCTGCTGGTCGAGCACGACATGGAGGTCGTGATGGATATGGCCGATCGCGTGGGCGTGGTGGAGTTGGGCAAGAGGGTTGCCGAAGGGCTGCCCCACGAGGTGATGAACGACACGGCGGTGATCGAGGCCTACCTGGGCGGAGTCGAGTGAGATGGATACCACGCGCCCAGAACCGCTCCTTTCCGTCACCGATCTGTGCGTCTCTTATGGCAAGGTCGAGGCGCTGCACCATGTCTCGTTGCGGTTGCTCCCGGGACAGATCGTCACCGTGCTCGGCCCCAATGGCGCCGGCAAGACCACGTTG
>CAZGYD010000103.1:0-3583 GCA_964530115.1 uncultured Rhodocyclaceae bacterium
CTTCTCTGTTTGTGCCGCCGTCGTTTTGTTCCCAACCAGGGGGCGGCGGCCCTTGCGGGAACTTCACCTTTTGTTGGTTCTTAGATAGCACCTAAAAAAAACGTTTGTCAAGCGCAAAAATGCAATTTTAGTGTTTTAGCCAAATTTGTTTTCCGCTTAGTCTTCCCGATACCTTACGCATTAAAACCCACTCGCGTCGACGGGGAGCCCTTTTGCCCACGGGGGCGGAGTCGTCATAATCTCGATCACGTCATCCACCTGGGTCTCAGGCGGAGCTTCGATCACGATCTCGTCATGGACCGTCAACACGATTGTGTGTCCCGCGGCATCCAGGGCCAGCATCGCATGAGCCAGCAGGTCACGGGCCACGGCCTGGGTGATGTTTTCGGACA
Source organism: uncultured Rhodocyclaceae bacterium (assembly GCA_964530115.1). Classification (GTDB taxonomy): domain Bacteria; phylum Pseudomonadota; class Gammaproteobacteria; order Burkholderiales; family Rhodocyclaceae; genus Fen-999. Next base: position 393 of record CAZGYD010000103.1, read on the forward strand.
ATTTTCCGCCGTAGGTCTGCAGCCGGCGCCATTGTCGACTAACTTGCGCCTGGCCTAGATAGGATAGCTTCCCGCCATCGACACTGGGCGCGGGATAACAGAGATTACGTCCACTGGGGAGAGTGATTGTCAACCAATTCCCGCGGCGGCGGAAGATCACATGCCCAACCCGTTCCAACAGCTCGTCACCTTCTACAACAGCAATATAGGCGTCCTTTAAATTACGCCAAAACTGCACAATCCGGGGATGGGCCGCTCGCCAGGTGCGTTTGATTGCGTCGCAAACAACCCATACCTGCTGGGATAGACCACCAGATTGGGGGCGCATTTCCTCATATAGCTTTTCGGCTTCCCGTATGTAGTCGTCCGGTATTTCCACAAGGTCAGCAAGTCGCTCCAGATTTAAGCCGTAGGCTTGGGCAAACGTCGAGAAAGCGCCGGCGCCGCCCTCGTAACCCAACGCCAACTCAAGCACCTTTCCGACTTGGCGCTCGGTTTTACCGACAGCATCCACGGGGACGCCAAAGGCTTTGGAATAAGCCAGCTTGTATGGATCCGGGCCACGGCCTTCGTCGAACGCCCTGAAGGCGTCAATCTTCCAACGCTCGCCGGCAAGCCAGGCAACCACGCGGCCTTCAATGTTTGAATAATCCGCAACGATCAGTTTCTTTCCAGGGGGTGCCGCGATCAAGGATCGCAAAGCATCACGGGAAAAATCGTGAACCTCCTCGGTCAGCAGATCCAGGCTGTTATGCTTCAGCAGCTCCATTCCTGCCTCGATCTCTTCCCACGAGCGCCGCGGTCGTGGAAGGTTCTGAGGCTGGAAGATCTTCCCAGACCAACGGCCGGTTCGAGCGCCGCAAAACCGCAGTGTACCGCGCAGACGATTATCGCTGCTGACAGATTTGGCCAGAGTCTCATATTTGGCCGCACTGGTCCTTGACGCGGCAAGGCGCATCTGTACGAGCTCGCGCACTTCCGCCGGCAGGTCGTCATCGAGCAGGGCTTCGAGTGTGTGCTCGCGTAGATCTTCGATCATCAAACCGTATTGTTCCCGCAAAAACCTAAGCAATGCATCCCGTTGAGTAGGAGCACCCACTACGGCGGTATACGCCCTGGTCCTAGCCGCGAGCCTCCGTTCTGCTACAGTGAGCAGTCTTAGCATTTTGGTCACGGCGTCCATGTCTATGCAATAACCCGTATCATTAATCTTCTGGTCCAGATAGTACAACCTGGACTCATCGTTAAATTTCGGAATCTTACGCGCAACCCAACGCATAGCTTCAACATCAAGGCGGGCGTATTCGCAAAACTCATTCCACTCTTTGGGATAGTTATGTGGCCATACTCTTGATCTTCCATGGGGGGTGCAAAACAGCTTTATCAACCGTTTCCCACTGGCACTTTTTCGTTGTGGCTCCGGGGCGTTAAAGATCTTGCATAGTTCATCCAAACCACCTGGAAGACCATGAGACAACGCCTCGCTCATTATACAGCGCCAACGGGAGATAGGTATGACTATATTATGCGTGGTCAATATCGTCCGATCAAACAGGGCATTGTGCGCCGCGACGACGTATTCGTCAGAGGCCAATGCCCGACGCAGATCATCGGGCATCGGCGCTCCTCCGGTTGGATCCCACACGACGGCCGGCGCATCATCGATAGCATAGGCCCACAGGATTATTTCAGCATGCTCGGCATAAGCGTATGTGCCGCTCTGTATGGACGTGGGACTATACGTTTCGAGATCCAACCAGAGGATAGGACTCATAGCAGCTCGCTCCCTGTTTCGTCGCCAAGGTCAGAGAGGTCCGGAAAATCCTCGGCCCTGGCCGGAGAAACGCTGGAAAAGGCCTCGTCGTCAGACCTGAATTGCACGCCAGAAAGAACAGCATTGATGCGTCGACCGTATTGGTTATCCTGCGCCCATATATCTACGATAGCATTAACTCTACAACCCGGATAAATAATACCGTCATCAGGACGGATCGGCGTTCGGCCGCGGTTGATCACCAGGGGGCGTTTGTCGGAGCGGGCGCTGACATAATAGTATCCGTTAAGAGACGCGGCGTCCTTGGCATCGCCGTCCCGCAGGCACACGCGATCCTGTTTGTACAGTTTTTGCAGCACTTCCGCGTACTTAGCGCCCCAGCGGGCTTTTGCTACCTGCTCGATAATTGCTCGGATACTGTCAATCTGCTTGTCCCCTTTTGATATTAGGAACATCGCCGAATATGTCGGCGTCCCGCCGTCAAAATCGGTCTTTGGAGTGAACAATACCGGAAAACTAATACGGACATTGTCTAGTCGGATTCTCATGATTATCCCTCCATGCGTTTAAGTGCAGGTTTGCCGGGTTCTTGGATTATAAGTTCCTTGAGAGTTTCCCAAGGCGGAGTATTTTTCAAAAGCTTTTCCGCCTTGGCAGGGCTGATAAGCATTTTTTCAAAAGCCCTATCGCCAAGCACATTGATTAATTGTTCCCGCGCAATTGATTCATCCTCCCATTTTCTCGCTCCTTTCCTCCCTTCAGCTAACGCCCATCCTGGAATATCGCCTCCGGCTTGCACATACTCTAAAGCCCTAGCGCGCACTGCTTTACACCACGCCTCGGCTAGATCTACAATCTCAAGGTTTCGGCCAATGATCTCTGCTTCTGTATCAGATCTAGCGTCAAGATCCTCAAACTCGGCACCGATTGCCTGGTGCATCATTTCAGACGCCGAGGGGCAGATCGCCAACGCTGGGCAAAATCGGCACTGAATTGCGCCAGGGGAGAGGTAGGAGGATAGATCCGTAGCCTTCAACGCCTCGAAACAACGTTTCGCCGCCTGTCTGATTGGATAGACTATACGATTAATCAAATTCTCTGCATGGTATGAAACGCTATCGTAGTGATTAAGCCGTGGCTGGATAATCCGTGTTTCTATCCAGTCATACCCAAACAGACCGAACCCCTATAACGCGGCGTATGCATAGATCTGCAGCTGTAGATTATCTGCAGCATAGACCTTAACACCACGGCCATACTTGAGATCAGCAATCAGGACCCTGTCATGTAACAACGCGACGACATCTACCGTGCCCACGGCGCCATCCTCACCCTGTCCCTTATACACATCCCCAAGCCCACGAGAACTTACTAGAGCTCGTACGCGGTCTTCCGCTTGACAACAAACAAGGTAGTT